>NZ_VEKZ01000046.1:0-32825 GCF_007681465.1 Siminovitchia fortis | reverse complement strand
CCACCTCTTTTTCAAATATTGTATCATATATACCTTCATATATACAATATTAAAAATAAAAAACAGGCTGAAAACTTGATTAAATCAATGTTCTCAGCCTGTTTTATTCAATTTAACTGTTAAAGTCGGGAAAAACAGGGCTGTCACAGAAAATCAGTTTTCACTGACTTTCTGGACAGCCCCTTCGCTTTAAAAGTGCACTTTTTTAAAGCTTTATTATTTTTCGATGGAAGCAACGACACCAGCGCCTACTGTACGGCCGCCTTCACGGATTGAGAATTTAGTTCCTTCTTCAATCGCGATTGGAGAAATAAGTTCTACTGACATTTCTACGTTGTCGCCAGGCATAACCATTTCTACTCCCTCTGGAAGATTGATAATTCCAGTTACGTCAGTTGTACGGAAGTAGAACTGAGGGCGGTAGTTAGAGAAGAATGGAGTGTGACGTCCACCTTCTTCTTTGGAAAGAACGTATACTTCTGATTTAAATTTAGTGTGCGGTGTGATGGATCCAGGTGCTGCCAAAACTTGGCCGCGTTGGATGTCTTCACGTGCTACACCGCGGAGAAGTGCTCCGATGTTGTCTCCGGCTTCTGCATAGTCAAGAAGCTTACGGAACATTTCAACTCCAGTAACCGTTGTTTTCTTGGACTCTTCAGCAAGACCGATGATTTCTACTTCGTCACCGACTTTTACCTGTCCGCGCTCAACACGTCCAGTTGCAACTGTTCCACGACCAGTGATAGAGAATACGTCCTCAACAGGCATCATGAATGGTTTGTCAGTTTCACGCTCTGGAGTTGGGATGTATTCGTCAACAGCGTTCATTAATTCAATGATTTTATCTTCCCACTCAGCGTCTCCTTCAAGAGCTTTAAGAGCAGAACCTTTAATTACTGGAAGGTCGTCTCCAGGGAACTCATATTCAGAAAGAAGATCACGGATCTCCATTTCAACCAATTCAAGAAGTTCTTCGTCGTCAACCATGTCGCATTTGTTCATGAATACAACGATGTAAGGAACACCTACTTGACGGGAAAGAAGGATATGCTCACGAGTTTGTGGCATTGGGCCGTCAGCAGCAGATACAACAAGGATAGCTCCGTCCATTTGCGCTGCACCAGTGATCATGTTTTTAACATAGTCAGCGTGTCCTGGGCAGTCAACGTGCGCATAGTGGCGCTTTTCAGTTTCATACTCGATGTGGGAAGTAGAAATTGTAATTCCACGCTCTTTTTCTTCAGGAGCGTTGTCAACTTGGTCGTAAGACTTAGCTTCTCCACCTAATTTTTTAGAAAGAACTGTAGCAATAGCAGCAGTCAAAGTTGTTTTACCATGGTCAACGTGACCGATTGTACCGATATTCGCATGTTCTTTGGAACGATCAAATTTTTCCTTAGCCATTAGGAAATCCTCCTTTAAATTTAAAAAATAGTAAGTATAGGCGAGCGCTTCAAAGGAAGAGTTCTCCCCGCTTCAAAGCCGCCCGAATATCATCTATTAGTAGTTATACTTGATAGATGCAATAAAATCAATTATTCACCGCTATTTTTTTTGATGATCTCTTCAGCGATGGATTTTGGCACTTCTTCGTAGTGGTCAAAGTGCATTGTGTACGTACCGCGTCCCTGTGTATTGGAACGGAGAGATGTCGCATAACCGAACATTTCGGAAAGTGGAACGAATGCTTTCACCACTTGTGCGTTTCCTCTTGCTTCCATACCTTCAACTCGTCCGCGGCGTGAAGTAACGTCTCCCATTGTATCTCCCAGATATTCTTCCGGAACGACAACTTCGACTTTCATGACAGGTTCCAATAAAACCGGATCACATTTTTTCGCTGCGTTTCTTAAAGCAAGGGAAGCAGCAATTTTAAATGCCATCTCACTGGAGTCAACATCGTGGTAAGAACCGTCATAAAGTTTGGCCTTCACGTCAATGAGCGGATATCCCGCAATTACACCGTTAGCCATTGCATCTTCCAATCCTGCTTGGACAGCCGGGATGTATTCACGGGGAACAACACCACCGACAATGGCATTTTCAAATTCAAAGCCTTTACCGGCTTCGTTTGGAGAGAATTCTATCCAAACGTGGCCGAACTGTCCGCGTCCACCTGACTGGCGTACGAACTTACCTTCGACTTGAGCCGCAGTACGGAAAGTTTCACGGTAAGAAACCTGTGGTGCACCAACGTTAGCTTCTACTTTGAATTCACGCTTCAAGCGGTCAACGATAATGTCAAGGTGAAGCTCACCCATTCCGGCAATAACGACTTGTCCTGTCTCGACATTTGTTTCTGCACGGAAAGTCGGGTCTTCTTCCTGCAATTTCGCAAGTGCAGCACCCATTT
This sequence comes from Siminovitchia fortis, assembly GCF_007681465.1. Lineage (NCBI taxonomy): Bacteria > Bacillati > Bacillota > Bacilli > Caryophanales > Bacillaceae > Siminovitchia > Siminovitchia fortis. The sequence continues at coordinate 30,472 of NZ_VEKZ01000046.1, read as the reverse complement.
TATCCTGGTCCGCTTTGGATTTTGGTTCAATGGCAACTGAAATAACCGGCTCAGGGAATTCCATGGACTCAAGAATTACAAGGTTCTTTTCGTCACAAAGCGTATCTCCTGTACCTGTATCTTTCAAACCTACTGCAGCCGCGATATCACCGCTGTAAGCAGTTGTGATCTCTTCACGGTGGTTTGCGTGCATCTGAAGGATACGGCCGATTCTTTCACGTTTTCCTTTAGTGGAGTTTTGTACATAAGAACCGGATTCAAGTGTACCTGAGTACACACGGAAGAATGTCAAACGACCGACATAAGGGTCTGTCATGACTTTAAATGCAAGAGCTGAGAATGGCTCATTGTCATCGGCATGACGCTCTACTTCTTCTTCTGTGCCAGGTACGATCCCTTTGATTGATTCGATATCTATCGGAGCAGGCAAATAGTCAACAACCGCATCAAGCACAGGCTGTACACCTTTGTTTTTGAAAGCTGTTCCGCAAAGTACAGGGTAGAATTCTACTTTCAAAGTTGCTGCACGGATTGCCGCTTTAAGCTCTTCGTTGGTGATTTCTTCGCCCTCAAGATATTTCATCATAAGCTCTTCATCAAAGTCTGCGACCGCTTCAATCAAGCTTGCACGCATTTCTTCCGCTTGATCTTGAAGATCTTCCGGAATCTCTGATTCAGTGGCATCCAGCACGTCGCCTTCATAGATCCAAGCTTTCATCTCAACGAGGTCTACGATACCTTTGAAAGTATCTTCTGCGCCGATTGGAAGCTGGATTGGATGTGCATTAGCATCCAGACGATCATGCAGAGTTTTTACAGCGTATAAAAAGTCTGCACCGATTTTATCCATTTTATTGACGAAAACAATTCGTGGAACTCCGTAAGTTGTTGCCTGGCGCCAAACTGTTTCAGTTTGCGGTTCAACACCTGATTGTGCATCAAGGACAGTCACAGCTCCGTCAAGGACCCTTAAGGAACGTTCAACTTCAACAGTGAAGTCTACGTGGCCGGGAGTGTCAATGATATTGACGCGGTATCCTTTCCACTGTGCCGTTGTAGCAGCGGATGTGATTGTGATTCCACGCTCCTGCTCTTGTTCCATCCAGTCCATCTGGGAAGCACCTTCGTGTGTTTCGCCCACTTTATGGATTCGCCCTGTATAGAAAAGGATGCGCTCGGTTGTCGTTGTTTTACCGGCATCAATGTGAGCCATGATTCCGATATTACGAGTCTTTTCTAAGGAGAACTCTCTAGGCATCTCGTCTTTCTCCTTCCTAGTTTATAAATAATAATGATCTTACCAGCGATAGTGAGCAAATGCTTTGTTTGCCTCAGCCATTTTATGCGTATCTTCACGCTTCTTAACTGAAGCTCCGCTGTTGTTTGCAGCATCAAGAATTTCATTGGCTAGACGCTCTTCCATGGTTTTTTCTCCACGAAGACGTGCGTAGTTCACCAACCAGCGAAGACCTAATGTTGAACGGCGCTCCGGACGCACTTCAACTGGCACTTGGTAGTTGGCTCCACCCACACGGCGGGCTCTTACTTCCAAGACCGGCATGATGTTTTTCAAAGCCTGGTCGAAAACCTCCATTGGGTCTTTACCGCTTCTTTCTTGAACTAGATTAAATGCTGAATATAGGATAGATTGTGCTTTTCCTCTCTTACCGTCGACCATCAATTTGTTGATCAGGCGTGTAACGAGTTTAGAGTTGTACAATGGATCAGGAAGCACATCTCTTTTTGCGACTGGTCCTTTACGTGGCATTAGGGTTCCTCCTTTCACAAACAGTGAATATATCTAAATCTTATTTTTTGTCTTTTGGACGTTTTGTACCGTATTTGGAACGGCTTTGTGCACGGTTTTCAACGCCGGCAGTGTCAAGCGCGCCGCGAACGATGTGATAACGCACACCAGGCAAGTCTTTTACACGTCCACCGCGGATCAATACAACGCTGTGCTCTTGAAGGTTATGGCCGATTCCAGGAATATAGGCAGTTACCTCAATTCCGTTTGTCAAACGAACACGGGCATATTTACGAAGCGCAGAGTTCGGTTTTTTAGGTGTCATTGTACCAACACGAGTACATACGCCCCGCTTTTGTGGAGAAGAAACGTTAGTGCTCGTTTTCTTGAAGCTGTTGTACCCTTTGTTAAGTGCTGGTGAGTCAGAAGTACTCACTTTTGACTTTCTTGGTTTGCGTACCAATTGGTTAATTGTAGGCATGAATGCTTCCTCCTTTCCGGTTTTCTGTAGACCCACACATCCAGGTGGTTCTTTTTTAAAGAAAAAAAACAAGTTTTTGCGGACAACATACGCGTCCTTCGCAAAAACGCCTTTAGTGAATGATGGCAACAGCTGCCGCCCCTACATCAATACCGCATGCTTTGCCAAGTTTTTTCATGGAGTCGACCCTGGTTACGGGCACATCCAGCTCTTTCGCTGTATCAATGATGTTATCCGTGATTCGCGGATCGGCATCCTGCGCAACGAAAACTTCCTTCGCATGGCCTGATTTCAGAGCCCTTACTGTTTGCTTTGTTCCTATTATCACATTTGCATCCTGCAGTACTTTTTCATAAGACAATTTTACGCATCCTCCAAAGCAACAGGTTATTATGATAGGATCACCTTGAATATATTATCATCTGATATTTTCAATGTCAACAATAAAAGAGATTTTCTTTACAAGAATCCGCCGGCAGTTTTGCCGGCGGCCCCTCTGTTATTCTACGTTGACTGCATCGTCTTCTTCTCGCTTCAATACGGCGCCCGCTCTTCTGTAGCGCTGCATTCCGGTTCCGGCCGGAACCAGTTTTCCGATAATGACGTTCTCTTTCAGGCCGAGCAGCTCATCCCGCTTGCCTTTGATGGCAGCGTCGGTCAACACGCGTGTTGTTTCCTGGAATGATGCTGCTGACAGGAAGGAATCCGTCTCAAGCGATGCTTTTGTAATACCGAGCAATACCGGACGTCCGGTTGCCGGCTGATTTCCTTCAAGCAGCACTTTTTTGTTCGCATCCGTAAACTGGTGAATGTCAAGCAATGTTCCCGGCAGTACATCGGTGTCTCCTGCATCCGTGACTCTCACTTTCCGCAGCATCTGGCGAACCATCACTTCGATATGCTTGTCGCCAATTTCAACACCCTGCATCCGGTAAACCTTTTGCACTTCAAGCAAAAGATACTCTTGTACGGCGGCCACATCTTTGGCACGCAGCAATTCCTTCGGATCGATGGACCCTTCGGTCAATTCCTGCCCTCGCTCCACCCGGTCATTCACTGCTACACGCAGACGGGCTGTGTACGGGGCATTATATGTTTTGCTTTCAATTTCGCCTTGGATGACAATTTCATGCTGGCGGTCCCTGCCTTCATTGATGGCGGTGACCACGCCGCTGATTTCAGAAATGACAGCCTGGCCTTTAGGGTTACGGGCTTCGAACAATTCCTGAATACGCGGAAGACCCTGCGTGATATCGTCCCCGGCAACCCCTCCGGTATGGAAGGTCCTCATCGTAAGCTGGGTACCCGGCTCCCCGATTGACTGGGCGGCGATGATTCCCACCGCTTCCCCGACATCCACTACTGAACCGGTTGCCAGGTTTCGGCCGTAGCATTTTTTACATACGCCATGGCGGGTGTTACATGTGAATGCCGAGCGGATCCATACTTTTTCAATTCCTGCGTTGACGATTTCCTTCGCTGTATCTTCCGTGATAAGCGTATTCTCATTAATGATAATGTCCCCTGTTTCAGGATGAACGATCTTTTTGCGGGTAAAGCGGCCAATCAGTCTTTCTTCCAAAGACTCGATTTCTTCTGTGCCGTCTTTAAGCGCTGAAACAAGGAGGCCTCGGTCTGTACCGCAGTCATCTTCACGGACAATGACATCCTGCGCAACGTCAACCAGCCTTCTTGTCAGGTAACCTGAGTCGGCTGTCTTCAGTGCTGTATCCGCCAATCCTTTACGCGCTCCATGGGTGGAGATAAAGTACTCGAGTACTGTCAATCCTTCCCGGAAGCTTGATTTGATCGGAAGTTCGATGATCCGTCCAGCCGGGTTGGCCATGAGTCCGCGCATACCCGCCAACTGTGTAAAGTTGGATGGGTTACCCCGCGCACCGGAATCACTCATCATGTAAATCGGATTAAGATTTTCCAGGGACTCCATCAGCTTATCCTGAATTTCATCCTTTGCGGAGCTCCAGATGGAAATGACACGGTCATAGCGCTCTTCATCTGTAATCAGCCCCCGCTTGAACTGCTTCAGGACATTGTCGACCTTTGTCTGGGCTTCCTCAAGGATTGTTTCTTTCTCCGCAAGTACAACAATATCGGATACTCCGACCGTAATCCCTGCTTTAGTCGAATATTTGAATCCAAGATCCTTCATGCTGTCGAGCATTTTGGAAGTCTCGGTGATTTGGAACCTTTTAAAAATCTCGGCAATGATATTCCCAAGAATTTTCTTTTTGAACGGCTTAACAAGCGGCTGCTTTTTAATGAATTCCGCAACGTTTTCTGTTGTATCAACAAAATACTTCTCCGGCGTATTTTGTTCAAGATTCTCCCTTGTCGGCTCATTGATATATGGGAACGAATGAGGCAAAATTTCATTGAAAATGATTTTACCCATGGTCGTAACCAACAATTTCTTCCGCTGTTCCTCAGAAAATCTCTCATTGGGCAGAGAATCCACATGAATCGCAATCCGGGAATGCAGGTGGATATATCCGTTATGGTATGCGAGCAGCGCCTCATCTGCATTGCCGAAGACCATGCCCTCGCCTGCAGCGCCTTCACGCTCCAATGTCAGATAATAGTTCCCGAGAACCATATCCTGGGAAGGTGTAACGACCGGCTTGCCGTCCCTTGGGTTCAAGATGTTCTGCGCAGCCAGCATCAGCAGCCTTGCTTCCGCCTGGGCTTCGGCGGATAACGGAACATGGACAGCCATTTGGTCGCCGTCAAAGTCCGCATTATATGCTGTACATACAAGCGGGTGAAGGCGGATCGCCCTTCCCTCGACAAGAGTCGGCTCAAATGCCTGAATTCCCAGCCTGTGCAATGTCGGTGCACGGTTTAGGAGCACCGGATGTTCGCGGATGACTTCTTCCAGCACATCCCAAACTTCGGGATGAACACGCTCAATTTTACGCTTGGCGCTCTTAATATTGTGAGCAAGACCCTGTTCAACAAGTTCCTTCATGACAAACGGCTTGAACAGTTCCAATGCCATTTCTTTCGGAAGGCCGCATTGATACATTTTAAGGCTCGGTCCGACGACGATAACGGAACGTCCTGAATAGTCGACCCGTTTACCAAGCAAGTTTTGGCGGAAGCGCCCTTGCTTTCCTTTCAGCATGTGTGAAAGGGATTTGAGCGGACGGTTGCCGGGTCCGGTCACCGGACGCCCTCTCCGTCCATTATCGATGAGAGCATCGACAGCTTCCTGAAGCATACGCTTTTCATTTTGGACAATGATGCCGGGGGCTCCGAGGTCCAAGAGCCTTTTCAGGCGGTTGTTCCGGTTAATGACACGACGGTACAAATCGTTCAGATCCGATGTAGCGAACCGGCCGCCTTCCAGTTGAACCATCGGGCGTAATTCCGGCGGGATGACCGGAAGGACATCCAGCACCATCCAATCCGGATGGTTTCCGGAGTGGCGGAATGCTTCCAGCACTTCAAGCCTTCTGATAGCGCGCGTACGCCGCTGGCCCTGCGCTGTCTTCAGCTCTTCTTTCAAAATCTCGACTTCTTTGTCAAGATCTACATCCTGCAAAAGCTTTTTAATAGCTTCCGCTCCCATTCCCGCATTGAAAGATGAACCGTACTTTTCACGATAAGCACGATATTCCCTTTCAGATAAAAGCTGTTTCTTCTCAAGTGTAGTGTCGCCCGGGTCTGTCACTACGTAAGAAGCGAAATAAATGATCTCTTCCAATGCGCGGGGGGACATATCCAATAAAAGACCCATCCGGCTCGGAATTCCCTTGAAGTACCAAATGTGAGAGACAGGGGCAGCAAGCTCAATGTGCCCCATTCGCTCACGGCGGACTTTCGCCCTCGTCACTTCAACGCCGCAGCGGTCACAAACGACTCCTTTATACCGTACACGTTTGTATTTTCCGCAATGGCATTCCCAGTCTTTTGTCGGTCCGAAAATCCGCTCACAGAAAAGACCGTCCTTCTCGGGTTTTAAAGTTCTATAGTTAATCGTTTCCGGCTTTTTAACCTCGCCAAAAGACCATGAGCGGATCTTATCCGGCGATGCGAGGCCGATTTTCATATACTCGAAATTATTTACATCCAGCAAGGGGCCTACCTCCCTTTTCATATACAGGTTCTACCCTATTTGCCTTGTCTGACATCATTTACTCCTTCGTCGCTGCTGTTTCTTCCACTTTCGTTTCAGGAGCAATATTCAAAGTGTCTGCCTGGTGAAGATCATCGTCGTCCTCAAGTTCGCGCATTTCAATTTCCTCTTCGTCCCCGGATAGGATTTTGACATCCATTCCAAGGCTTTGCAGCTCTTTGATCAAAACTTTGAATGATTCAGGAACACCCGGCTCTGGGACGTTTTCACCTTTGACTATGGACTCATATGTTTTCACACGTCCGACCACATCGTCAGATTTAACCGTAAGGATTTCCTGAAGAGTGTATGCTGCACCGTATGCTTCAAGCGCCCATACTTCCATCTCCCCAAAACGCTGGCCGCCGAACTGGGCTTTACCGCCAAGCGGCTGCTGGGTGACGAGTGAATAAGGGCCTGTTGAACGGGCATGCAGCTTATCATCAACCATATGCGCCAGTTTCAGCATATACATGACACCAACGGAGACACGGTTATCAAAAGCTTCCCCTGTCCTTCCGTCATAAAGGACTGTTTTCGCATCGGAAGCCATGCCGGCTTCTTCGATCGTTGCCCATACATCCTCTTCGGTCGCACCGTCAAATACTGGGGATGCCATATGAAGTCCCAAGGATCTGGCTGCCATTCCCAAGTGAAGTTCAAGCACCTGGCCGATGTTCATCCTTGAAGGAACACCAAGCGGGTTGAGCATGACATCGATAGGTGTGCCGTCAGGCATGAATGGCATATCCTCTTCCGGAAGAATACGGGAGATAACACCTTTGTTACCGTGGCGTCCCGCCATTTTGTCCCCTTCGGATATTTTCCTTTTCTGAACGATATATACACGGACAAGCTGGTTCACACCCGGTGAAAGCTCGTCGCCGTCTTCACGGTTGAACACTTTTACATCGAGGACGATTCCGCCGCCTCCATGAGGCACTCTGAGAGATGTATCCCGGACTTCACGCGCTTTTTCACCAAAGATGGCATGAAGCAGGCGCTCTTCAGCCGTCAGTTCCGTTACGCCCTTTGGCGTTACTTTTCCGACGAGCAGATCGCCGTCCTTGACTTCCGCGCCAATCCGGATTATCCCGCGCTCGTCGAGGTTTTTCAGTGCATCTTCCCCGACATTCGGAATATCCCTTGTCATTTCTTCGGGGCCAAGCTTCGTATCCCTAGCTTCAGATTCATATTCTTCAATATGAATCGATGTATAGACATCATCTTTCACAAGCCTTTCGCTCATGATGATCGCATCTTCGTAGTTATAACCTTCCCATGTCATGAATCCTACGAGGACGTTTCGGCCGAGTGCCAATTCCCCTTGGTCCATGGATGGGCCGTCAGCAAGGATTTCACCTTTGACAACGCGGTCGCCGACGCTTACGATCGGACGCTGGTTGTAACAGGTTCCCTGGTTGGAACGGATGAATTTTTGAAGGCGGTATTTATCAAGGTCACCTTTTATTTCCTGCCCGTCAATCTCCTGGATTCTGCGCACCCAAATTTCGCGTGCTTCGATGTGTTCGACAACACCGCCATGTTTACAGATGACAGCAGCACCCGAATCCTTCGCCGATACATACTCCATTCCAGTACCGACAAGCGGAGCTTCCGGCTGCATAAGCGGAACAGCCTGCCTCTGCATGTTCGCTCCCATCAGGGCACGGTTGGAGTCATCGTTTTCCAGGAAAGGAATGCATGCAGTTGCTGCGGATACGACCTGCTTCGGAGAAACGTCCATATAATCGATCCGGTCTTTTTTGATCACGGTGTTTTCTCCCCGGAAGCGGGCAATGACTTCGTCATTTGCGAAAGTGCCTTCCTCCGTCAATGGAGCGTTTGCCTGCGCAACAACATAGTTATCCTCTTCATCAGCAGTCAAATAGTCGATTTGGGACGTGACAACACCTGTCTCGGGGTCGACACGGCGGTAAGGTGTTTCAATAAAACCAAAGCGATTCACTTTCGCAAAAGTGGACAGCGAGTTGATCAACCCGATGTTCGGTCCTTCCGGTGTCTCAATCGGACACATCCGCCCATAGTGGGAATAGTGGACATCCCGGACTTCCATCCCGGCACGTTCACGTGTCAAACCGCCTGGCCCGAGGGCAGAAAGTCTCCGTTTATGGGTCAATTCCGCCAACGGATTCGTCTGGTCCATGAATTGCGACAGCTGGGAGCTTCCGAAAAACTCTTTGATCGATGCAATAACCGGGCGGATATTGATCAATTGCTGCGGCGTGATTGTATTGATGTCCTGGATGGACATCCGCTCACGAACAACCCTCTCCATACGTGACAGTCCGATTCTGAACTGGTTTTGAAGCAGCTCTCCGACTGAACGCAGACGGCGGTTGCCGAGATGGTCGATATCATCCGTATCACCGACTCCGTAAAGAAGGTCAAAGAAATAGCTGATGGAAGCAATGATATCAGCAGGTGTAATATTCTTGATTTCTTCCTCAATGAAAGAGTTGCCGATCACATTGATTTCTTTTTCCTCATCGTCATTCGGAGCATATATTTTAATAGTTTGGACGGTGATGTCCTCTTCCAGCACACCGCCATGATTGTTGTATGTTTTGAATCCCGCGCCTTTTTCGAGGTAGGGGATTAATTTGTCTAATGTGCGGCGGTCAAGCAAGGTGCCTTTTTCCGCAATGATTTCGCCTGTTTCCGGATCGGCTAATGTTTCCGCCAGCCGCTGGCCGAAAAGGCGATTTTTAATATGGAGCTTCTTGTTAATTTTATAACGCCCAACATTGGCCAAATCATATCTTTTCGGATCGAAAAAGCGGGAAATAAGAAGGCTTTTCGCATTTTCGACTGTCGGGGGCTCACCTGGACGGAGACGTTCATAGATTTCAAGCAAAGCTTTTTCAACGCTCTCCGTATTGTCTTTTTCCAATGTGTTGCGGAGATATTCGTTATCTCCTATTAATTCGATGATTTCTTGATCAGAACCAAAACCCAGTGCACGCAAAAGAACCGTTACCGGCAGTTTCCTTGTCCGGTCGATACGGACATACACAACATCTTTCGCATCTGTTTCATATTCCAGCCATGCACCCCGGTTCGGAATGACAGTGGCGGTGAAGCCTTTCTTGCCATTCTTATCAATTTTGGCGCTGTAATAAACGCTTGGAGAACGTACTAGCTGCGAAACAATAACACGCTCTGCCCCATTGATGATGAATGTTCCCATTTCTGTCATCAGCGGGAAGTCTCCCATGAACACATCCTGGTCCTTCACTTCGCCGGTCTCTTTATTTAAAAGACGCAGTTTGACACGAAGCGGAGCAGAATATGTGGCATCACGCTCTTTGGATTCTTCCACAGAGTATTTTGGCTCACCGAGACTATAATCGATAAATTCTAATGATAGATTCCCGGCGAAATCTTCAATTGGGGAGATGTCCTGAAACATTTCCTTTAAGCCCTCATCAAGAAACCATTGATAAGAGGAAGATTGAATTTCAATAAGGTTTGGCAGTTCCAATACTTCACTGATCCGAGCAAAGCTTCTGCGCTGGCGGTGCCGTCCATACTGAACAAGTTGACCTGTCAACTGATTCACCCCTCAAAAATCATGCATTTTATTCATTCTATCCGCTCTTAGGTCGAGCAGGATACGAATCATCAGACAAAAAGAAAAATGGTTTTACTTTGAAAACCACAATTTCCCGAGACGAACCTATATTTAATAATTTTTCCCATAATAGCCGATAAATATACAACTATCAGCTATTTTATGGAAAGCATGGTATTAGCATCTTACAATATTAGCACAAGTGTCAAAACGATGCAAACTTTTTTGCTTGAAAAATATAATAGCCTTTTTTCTTGCCCGCTGTCTCCACTTCAGTAAAAATCTCTTCCAATTTTACTTTTGTTGAAGGGGCTCCCTGTTTTTTCTGGATAACAATCCACAGTTCGCCATTATCAGCGAGATGATGAAAGGCATTTTCGAACATGTTGAAGATGATCCGCTTTCCGGCCCTGATAGGCGGGTTGATCAATATGGCAGCAAAGCCTTTTTCTTCAACACTTTGAAAACCGTCACTTTCATAGATTTTCACATTTTCAATTTGATTTGCTGCTGCATTTTCTTTCGCCAGTCCGACTGCCCGCTCGTTAATATCAGCCATGTGGATCATTCTGGCGGGAAAATCCTTGGCAAGGCTCAAACCGATGGGACCATAGCCGCACCCAAGATCAAGCAAAGGCCCGTCTGTATCCGGCATTGCAAAAGTATCGATCAGAAGCCTTGAACCAAAATCCACTTCCTGCTTTGAAAAAACACCGCGGTCTGTTTTGAAGCGAAAGGAATGATTCCGCAGATTCGCATCCCAGTATATGGGATCACTATCCACTTGGGGATTACGCGAATAATAGTGCTCTGTCATTTGGGGGAAACCTCCGTTTTATAGTTAATAAACAGGCGCCTCCGCTTTTTTTGTCCAGCTCCAGCGCCTAGCCCCTCGAGGTCATAAGCCAAGTGCTGCTGAAGGCAAACTACGCCTTCTTCAGCACTCGTCTTATGCTTGTCGGGGCTGAGCAAGGCGCCTCCGCTTTTCTATACACGAAAAAGCCCGCCTATTTAAGCGAGCTTTTGTATCAGTATACGATTACTTAACTTCGACTTCTGCTCCAACTTCTTCAAGTTTCGCTTTGAGCTCTTCAGCTTCTTCTTTAGATGCGCCTTCTTTGATTGGTTTAGGAGCGTTGTCAACAAGCTCTTTCGCTTCTTTCAAGCCAAGGCCTGTTGCTTCGCGGACAGCTTTGATGACTTTGATTTTTTGTGCACCAGCGCTGGCAAGAATTACATCGAATTCTGTTTGTTCAGCAGCGGCATCTGCAGCAGCAGCTCCACCAGCAACAGCTACAGGAGCAGCAGCAGTTACGCCAAATTCTTCTTCAATTGCTTTTACAAGATCGTTAAGCTCAAGAACTGTCATTTCTTTGACAGCTTCAATGATTTGTTCTTTCGTCATGATTTATTCCTCCAGATTTTTTTAAAATTTTATATGACTATGGCCAGTTTACGCTTCTTCTTTTTGGTCAGCGACAGCTTTTGCAGCGAGTGCGAAGTTGCGCATTGGAGCTTGGAGAACACTAAGAAGCATAGAAAGCAATCCTTCGCGGGAAGGCAGGCTTGCAAGCGCCTTGATTTCCTCAACTGAAGCAATGTTTCCTTCGATGACGCCAGCTTTGATTTCCAATGCATCGTGTTCTTTTGCGAAATCATTCAAGATTTTCGCAGGCGCCACTACATCTTCCGTACTGAACGCAATCGCGTTTGGACCTACAAGCTGTTCGTTAAGATCAGCAAGGTCAGCTGCTTCAGCTGCACGGCGTGTCATGGAGTTTTTGTAAACTTTGTATTCCACGCCCGCGTCACGAAGCTGTTTGCGGAGTTCAGTCACCTCAGCCACGTTTAATCCGCGGTAGTCTACGATAACAGTAGATACGCTGGATTTCAGTTTGTCTGCAATTTCTTCAACGATTTGTTTCTTTTGCTCAATTACTTTGCTCATCCTTACACCTCCCAATTCTCAGATGAACATTCATACCGGGCAAATACAAAAACCTCCAGCCAGCAGACATGGAGGTTTTGCGTCCAATCCGCACAAACAGATTGGATATGGTATATCGCAATGACCTCGGCGGGATATTAAGCTCCAGGGAGCACCTGCTGTCTACGGTACAAATGTTATTTTTCAGCTTTTATATCTTATCAAACAGATAAAATGTTGTCAACTTACGCTTTAACAGCAACTGTGGAAGGGTCGACCTTGATTCCAGGCCCCATCGTGGATGTGATGGAAACATTTTTCATAAATGTCCCTTTGGCAGCTGCCGGCTTAGCTTTTAAAACTGTATCAAAGATCGTTGCAAAGTTTTCTTGAAGTTTTTCGTTTTCAAAGGAAACCTTTCCGATCGGCACATGGATGATACCGGCTTTATCCAAGCGGTACTCCACTTTACCTGCTTTGATTTCTTTCACAGCTTTTTCAACATCAAATGTAACTGTGCCAGTTTTCGGGTTCGGCATTAGGCCTTTTGGCCCAAGCGTACGTCCAAGTTTACCAACTTCGCCCATCATGTCCGGAGTGGCAACAACTACATCGAAATCAAACCAGCCTTGGTTGATTTTATTGATGTATTCTGCATCTCCTACATAATCAGCTCCGGCTGCTTCAGCCTCTTTCGCTTTTTCCCCTTTTGCAAAAACAAGGACACGCTGAGTTTTTCCTGTACCGTTGGGAAGTACAACCGCACCGCGGATTTGTTGGTCCGCTTTTTTCGGATCTACTCCAAGACGGAATGCCACTTCAACAGTAGCATCAAACTTAGCGAAGTCTGTTTTTTTGACAAGTTCAATAGCTTCGTCGATCGCGTAAGCTTTAGAACGGTCGACAAGCTTTAAAGCTTCGAGATATTTCTTGCCTTTCTTAGCCATCATTAATCCTCCTATATTGTGGTTTTAGCGGAAAAACCTCCCACGAATAGAGGTTGCAGGGTACAAAATGCAGCTCTGCAACCTCCCAAACAATCAGTCTTCAATCTTGATTCCCATGCTGCGCGCAGTGCCCTCAACCATTTGCATGGCTGCTTCTACACTAGCTGCATTTAGGTCGGGCATTTTCAATTCAGCGATTTCACGTACTTTATCACGCTTCACGGTAGCTACCGAGTTTTTATTCGGCTCTCCGGAACCTGACTCAATGCCAGCCGCTTTCTTCAAAAGAACAGCCGCAGGCGGAGTTTTTGTAATGAATGTAAACGATCTGTCTTCAAATACAGTGATTTCAACCGGAATGATCAAACCTGCCTGGTCTGATGTACGGGCATTGAACTCCTTACAGAATCCCATGATATTTACACCTGCCTGACCCAATGCCGGTCCAACTGGCGGTGCCGGGTTTGCTTTGCCCGCGGGAATTTGAAGTTTTACTACTTTGATAACTTTTTTAGCCACGAGACACACCTCCTTAAGTCCGTGATGTGGTAATAGGGGCCTTTCCCCTCCCACTCATCTTACTAACATCTCTTTCGAGAGCTAACCTAAAAAATATTATCACTTTTGATGTCAAAAAACAAGTTGTTTTAAGTTATTTTTTCAATTTGTGCAAAGTCGAGTTCCACAGGGGTCTCACGGCCGAACATGTTGACAAGCACCTTCGCCTTGCCCTTGTCCGCATCAATCGAATCAATTTTGCCAGTATAATTTGCAAACGGCCCTTCTTTGACTGTCACGGCTTCCCCTTCATCAAACTGAACATCGACAGGAGTCTTTTCCATGCCCATTCTTCTTAAAATATAATTGATTTCTTCCGGCAGAAGCGGAGTCGGCTTGGAACCGGAGCCTGCTGAACCGACAAATCCTGTCACTCCCGGAGTGTTCCTTACGACGTACCAGGAATCATCCGTCATAATGAGCTCTACCAATACATACCCGGGAAAAACCTTTTTCTTTACCGTTTTTGTCTTTCCGTTTTTCGTGGCTGTTTCTTCATCCTCTGGAACAATGACGCGGAAAATTTTGTCTTGCATCCCCATGGATTCTACTCTTTTTTCAAGGTTCGTTTTCACCTTGTTCTCGTATCCGGAATATGTGTGGACAACGTACCAATTTTTTTCCATTGAGCGGGACTTAACGTCCTTCCCTCCCTATATAATCTGAATTTAGAGCTGTCTAGCTGTACGCCGCTAAACGGGCGCTTACGCTTTTCTTATTGTCTAGCTCCGGCCGCCATCGGCTCGAGGTCGCTTCGGTCCAGCGCTTGTCGCCGATAAGCAGGCGGCCTACGCTTTTCTTAGCCAAATGAAAAAACCCGTTGACCGGGCTTTTGAAAATACGGCGGCATTTTATTGTTGTTATATTATACCACGGGCAGTATGCTTATATACAAGTTTATCAATATAAGTCAGTTGTTTTATAGATCAAGGATAAATCGGACAGATCTGGAAATCCCCAGATCGACAAGCGCAAAAAATAGAGCGAGTATCACGACTGTAGTAATGACTGTTATGGTGTATCCTACTAGTTCTTTCCGTTTCGGCCAGCTCACCTTTCTCATTTCCGAGCCGACGTTGCGGAAAAATTGAGTTATGCTTGACATGATCGAACCTCCAACATCTGTAAATAAACGGACACTCTTTAAAAGGGTTATTTGGTTTGCTGATGGACTGTGTGTGCATTGCAGTTTTTACAATATTTCTTAATTGTCAACCGCTCGGATGATTTTTCTCTGTTGTCCGTCGTGTAATTTCTGGAACCGCAATCACTGCAAGCCCATATGATTTTGTTTTTCATCACTACCGCACCTTATATCAACATATCTTTTAAAAAATACCACGAAAAGACAGTGCCGTCAATATGGCACGGATGTTCAGAAGGTGATTTCACGCAATTCAAGGTAACGTTCCAGCTTCCTTTTCACCCTTTGGAGAGCATTGTCGATTGATTTCACATGCCGGTCCAGTTCGTCGGAAATTTCCTGGTAGGTGCGGCCGTCCAAATAGAGGGCCAGCACCTTCCTTTCCAAGTCACTCAGCAGTTCAGTCATTTTATCCTCTATACTATTAAACCTTTCCCTATGAATGAGCAGTTCTTCCGGGTCCAAGATTTTCGCTCCGGAAATGACATCCATGAGTGTACGGTCTGACTCTTCATCGTAAATGGGCTTGTCCAAGGAAACATATGAGTTAAGTGGAATATGTTTTTGACGGGTAGCAGTTTTGATGGCGGTAATGATTTGCCTTGTAATGCAAAGTTCCGCAAAAGCTTTGAATGAGGCGAGTTTCTCTTCCTTAAAATCTCGGATTGCTTTATAAAGTCCAATCATGCCTTCCTGTACAATATCTTCGTTGTCCGCTCCGACCAGAAAATAGGACCGGGCTTTTGCCCTTACAAAATTTCGGTATTTTTTAATTAGATAATCAAGAGCTTCACTATCACCGTCGTGTACCAGTTCAATCAGCGCTTCATCTTCCAGCAAGTCAAAAACTGTGTCTCTTTCTAGTTTAATGTATGAAATCACTCTGATCCCCCGCTCCTGTAAAAACCGTCGATAGAATTATTATACATGACAGAATTTTCTAACGTCAACTGGTCATTTTTTGCCCCGTCTCCACTTTTCAAAGATTTCTGTCATATCTTGGCTTAAAACTATCTTTTGTAAGGGAGCCTTTTCCCGCGTTTTTTCGACTTTCTTCTCAATCTTGCGCTCTGTGTCCAATACTTCTTCCAATAACTCCCGGGCTGATATTCTTAAAGCCCCCTGTCCAAAAATCGCCCATTGTTCCGTAAAATCGGAGGTGGCAACGTAAATCTGCGTTGTTCGGCTGTTCAGCTCGTTAGCTAATTTTTCAATCCGTTCATCGGCAGTCTCCTCCGACTTTGTGTAAATCACCTCAACCCGATGCTGCCGATTCTTTTTTTCAACCCCTTTGACATCATAAGCATCAAAAACGACAATTACTTTGAAACCGGTAAATCCCTGATATTCTGCCAATATTTCTATGAGCCTGTCCCTTGCCGCTGCCAGGTCCCTTTGTTTCAGCTGAACGAGCTCGGGCCATGCACCGATCATGTTATATCCGTCGACAATCAAAATATCCATCGGTCACCTCTCAAGCGGCTGGCGCTTGCGGTACACTTCATACATTAAGAGAGCGGCCGCTACAGAGGCGTTTAATGATGTTACATGCCCGGCCATCGGCATATGCACGCGAAAATCGCACTTTTCTTTAATCAGCCGGCTCATTCCTTTGCCTTCGCTGCCGATGACGACGGCCAGGGGAAGGGAAGCGTCCATCCGGCGGTAATCGGTGCTTTCCTCTGCATCTGTACCAAATATCCAAATGCCCCGTTCCTTTAACTCCTCAATCGTTCTGGCGAGATTCGTGACACGGGCAACCGGGATGTGTTCAATAGCACCGGTCGATAGTTTTGCAACCGTTGATGTGAGGCCGACTGCACGCCTTTTGGGGATGATGACCCCATGAACCCCCGCTGCATCCGCTGTCCTTAAAATGGAACCAAGATTATGGGGATCCTCCAGCTCGTCCAGTATAAGGAAAAAGGGATCTTCTCCCTTTGAGGCCGCCCGTTCAAACAGTTCTTCCAAATCGGCATACCGATAAGCGGCCACTTCCGCAATGACGCCTTGGTGATTTTCTTCCGTCATTTGATCAATTTTTTTCCTTGGGACATATTGAATCTGGATCCGCTTTTGTTTTGCCAGCTTAGCGATGGCTTGCATCTGCCCTTTTTGGGATCCTTCGGCTATCAAGATTTTATGAATGTCCCTTTCTGACCTGAGCGCTTCCAAGACGGGGTTTTTTCCTGCAATCCACTGCTGGCTCATGTTGCTCCTCCTCTTTCTTTGTCTATGGCCTCGATGATCTTTTCTATCAACTCTTCTAACCGTTCTTGTTCGTTAGCCAGGTAAAGCCAGCCGATCAATGCCTCCAAAGCCGTGCTATGCCTGTATGTTTGAACGTCCGTATTTTTGGGGACTGTCCCGGATTTGGCGTTTCTGCCCCGCCTGGCGATTTCCAGTTCTTCATCGGATAAAAAACCGCTGCTTATTAAGTTTTTTAAAGCGGCCGCCTGGGCTTTTGCCGAGACGTAGCGGGTGGCCTCCAAATGCAGCTTGTTAGGCCTTGTTTTCCCGCTTTCCAACAAGCGGCCGCGGATGAACACATCATAAACGGCATCGCCCATATAGGCGAGTGCCAAACTGTTCAAATGTCTGTATTCCACTTTTGGCGGAAGATTCATATAAGTCATCCCCGCTTCCATCTGGTGCCTTGTGCCGTGTCTTCCAGAATAATATTCCTGTCTTTTAACTGGTCGCGGATTTGATCCGCCAGTTGGAAATTACGTTCCCTTCTGGCCTGGTTGCGCCGTTCAATGAGTTGTTCGATATCCTCATCAAGCAGCTCTTCCGTTTCCAGCTCAAGCCCCAACACAGGGAACAGATCTTCAAATTCTTTCATGAATGCACGGATGACAGCAACGGATGTGTTTTTTTCCATCAAATAATAATTGGCCTGCTTTGCCAATTCAAAGAGGACGGAGATGCCATCAGCAGTGTTGAAGTCGTCATCCATCTTGGCTATGAACTCCTGATGCAGATCTTTGATGGTATCTATCCATTCCTTTCCGTCATCCGCCAGGTCGGCGCTTGTTTCCAGCCGGTGCTTCAGGTTTTGATAAGATGTTTTCAGCCTTTCAAGTCCCGCACCCGCATCCGCAACGAGATTTTCCGAATAGTTGATTGGATTGCGGTAATGGACAGACAGCATGAAGAACCTGAGAACCTGCGGGTCGATCTGCTTGATGATGTCATTGACCAGTACAAAATTCCCGAGTGATTTGGACATCTTTTCATTGTCAATATTAATATAGCCGTTATGCATCCAGTAGCGGGCAAAAGGCTTGCCGGTCATCGCTTCGGATTGGGCAATCTCATTTTCATGATGGGGGAATGTCAAATCCTGCCCTCCCGCATGGATATCGATTGTATCGCCGAGATACTCCCTCGCCATTGCGGAGCATTCAATGTGCCAGCCGGGGCGGCCTTTTCCCCACGGACTGTCCCAGGAGATCTCCCCTTCCTTTGCCGCTTTCCAAAGGGCGAAATCAAGCGCGTCTTCCTTCAATTCACCGGGCTGGATCCGGGCGCCGACCTTTAAATCATCAATCGATTGATGCGACAGCTTCCCATACCCGTCGAATCTTCTTGTCCGGTAATAAACATCTCCGCCGGATTCATAGGCATAGCCTTTTTCAATGAGCGCTTCAATGAATTCGATGATGATGTCTATATTTTCGGTCACCCGCGGGTGGTCGTCCGCCTTTTTGCAGCCCAAGGCAAGAATGTCCTCGAAAAAAGCATCAACAAACCGGTTGGCTACCGTGAGTGCATCTGTTTGAAGCGCTTTGGCCGCATTGATGATTTTGTCGTCAACATCGGTGAAATTGGAGACATAATGGACATCGTAACCCCTATATTCCAAATAGCGGCGGACTGTGTCGAATACAATCGCCGGGCGGGCATTCCCGATATGAATATAGTTATAGACAGTCGGTCCGCAAACATACATTTTGACCTTTCCTTCTTCAAGCGGAACGAACGTCTCTTTTTTCCGTGTCAATGTATTATAAATTCTGATTGTCATCCTGAATGACTCCTCTCTTTCTTTATGGCAGAAAGCTCCATATTTAAGCGGGCAATTTCCTGTTCCATGGCCGCCAATTTATCCGAAATCGGATCCGGCAGATCACTGTGATTCAGATCCTTCCTCACCTTCACTCCATCTCTGACGACAACCCGACCGGGAATCCCGACTACTGTCGAATTGGGAGGAACGTCTTTTAAAACGACCGAGCCTCCGCCTACTTTTGAGTTCTCCCCAATAGTGATATTGCCAAGCACTTTTGCCCCGGTGGCAATCAAGGCATTGTCCTTTATAGTCGGGTGCCGCTTTCCTTTTTCCTTCCCCGTTCCTCCGAGTGTCACCCCTTGGTAAACGGTGACGCCGTCACCGATTTCGCAAGTTTCACCGATAACCACTCCCATCCCGTGGTCAATAAAGAAACGGCGGCCGATTTTCGCTCCAGGATGAATCTCTATCCCGGTAAAAAAACGGTTGATCTGTGAAATCAGCCTTGCAATAAAGAACATCTTTCTTTTAAAGAACGCATGGGCAACTCTGTGAGCC
Source organism: Siminovitchia fortis (assembly GCF_007681465.1). Lineage (NCBI taxonomy): Bacteria > Bacillati > Bacillota > Bacilli > Caryophanales > Bacillaceae > Siminovitchia > Siminovitchia fortis. The sequence continues at coordinate 11,365 of NZ_VEKZ01000046.1, read as the reverse complement.
CAAATGGCATGCAGGCCGGAATATGTCAGAATGACTTCAATGCTTGTGCGGGCGGCCGGGTCCTGATCAAACACTGTTTCAATATCTTCCTTCATTCGTTTGAACATGGTGATCACTCCTCTCTTTTTTTGGAAACTAGAAAAGCGCAAGCGCTCGTTTAGCGACGTACAAACTGGAGTGCCTCTGACGAGATAAAGGAAACACGGCGAAGAATGAGCCGATGTTGACTTATCGTAGGAGGAGGCGCGAAGTTTGCTAGTCGCTGAGCGCTGGAGCTAGACAAATAAAAAAACGCCTCTATATACAGAGACGCTTACGGCGCGGTTCCACTCTGGTTGGGTGTTTTTTGAAAAAATTCCACACCCCAACTTATCCCCTCTAACGGAAGGTGTCCGCTTGCGTTTAATTGGCGGGCTGCCGTTCAACGCAAGGCTCCGGGGTGCATATTCAAAAAACGAGTGGCTCAAACCGCTCTCAGCCGTCGGCGGTTCTCTCTGATCAGCATCGATTTCCTACTTTTCCCCGTCATTGCTTTTACTATGACTATAATATATTACATTTTGTTTGATTTGTTAATAAAAAAAGCGGATGCACCGTGTTTAGCCCCGAAAACCCAAGACGATTCCTGAGGAGGCAGCCCTTCAGCCGCCACAGGGGAGCGGCTTGATCCTTGCGGGGCTAGGCGCTGGAGCTTGACAAAGCGGAAACTAGTCCTAATCAATCTTATTTAAAAAATGAATTTTTCCTTATCCTTGAATCAAACGCTCCAAACGCAATTTTACTTTTTCCTTCCCTAACAATTCAATGGCATTCGGAAGTTCAGGGCCTCGCATTTCGCCTGTCACGGCAACCCTGATCGGCATAAACAGCTTCTTGCCTTTATGTCCGGTTTCCTTTTGGACGGATTTCATGGCCTTTTTAATTTCAGACGCTTCAAACGGCTCCAAATCTGAAATTTGGTTATAAAAAGCCTGAAGCACTTCCTGCACCTGCTCTTCCTCCAACACAGCCTTTTCCTCTTCTCCGAATTGAATGTCATCCTGGAAGAACTGCTTGGACAGCTCGACGATTTCAGCCCCGTAGCTCATCTGCTCCTGGTACAGGGCAATGAGGCTCCGAGCCCATTTTTGTTCTTCCGGCGACGGCTGTTCAGGGACCAAGCCCGCCTTCTTCAAATGCGGCATGGCCAATTCGACAACTCTGTCCAAATCCTGCTTTTTCATGTACTGATTATTCGTCCAGGCAAGCTTATGTTTGTCGAACAAAGCTGGAGATTTCGACAAGCGGCTGGCATCGAAAATGTCGATTAATTCTTGTCTTGAAAAAATCTCTTCCTCCCCTTCAGGCGACCATCCGAGCAAGGCAATAAAGTTGAATAGGGCTTCCGGAATATAGCCAAGGTCCGCATATTGCTCGATAAACTGGATGATCGTCTCATCCCGCTTGCTGAGCTTCCTGCGGTTTTCATTGACAATGAGCGTCATGTGGCCGAATACCGGCGGTTCCCATCCGAAAGCATCATAGACCATCAGCTGTTTCGGTGTATTGGAGATGTGGTCATCTCCACGTAAAACATGGCTGATTTCCATTAGATGGTCATCAACGGCAACGGCAAAGTTATATGTTGGAATGCCGTCTTTTTTAACAATGACAAAATCACCGATTCCATCAGAGTCAAAGGAAACTTCATTTTTGACCATATCGTTAAAAGCAAATACTCTGCCTGAAGGGACCTTGAAGCGAATGCTGGGCTCCCTGCCTTCCGCCTCAAATTTTTTCCGGTCCTCCGCTGTTAAGTGGCGGCATTTTCCGGAATACCGCGGCATTTCCTTGCGGGCTATCTGTTCTTCCCTTTCCGCTTCCAGTTCTTCCGGTGTACAGTAGCATTTATAGGCCTGTCCGCTTTCAAGCAATTGATTATAATATTTTTGATAGATGTCATTGCGTTCCGATTGCCGGTACGGGCCATAGCCGCCGTCTTTGTCAATGCCCTCATCCCAATCGATGCCGAGCCATTTCAAATAGGTCAGCTGGCTTTGCTCCCCGCCTTCTATATTTCTCTTTTGGTCCGTATCTTCAATCCGGATGATAAACTTTCCGCCCTTATTGCGGGCAAATAAATAGTTGAACAGTGCTGTACGTGCATTTCCTATATGAAGGTGCCCTGTCGGGCTTGGCGCATAGCGTACCCGTATGTCATTTGACATGTTAATGCCTCCTCAAAATTTCCAACAAGTTTCTTCTTACGCTTTTATGAAGCTCTTGCCCTATTTTACAATAACCTTGGCATACTTAAAAGCAACTGTTCCTATTCATCGGATTTTCCAATTAAAACAACCGCCTGTGCGGCGATGCCCTCTTCCCGGCCAACAAAGCCAAGACGCTCTGTTGTCGTTGCTTTTACATTCACCTGAGCTTTGTCCGCCTCAAGCAATTCGGCAATCCTCTCTCTCATCTGTTCAATATAAGGCGCCATTTTAGGTTTCTGGGCCATGATTGTGCAGTCGGCATTCACGAGCTTATAACCTCTTTCTTTGACAAGCAGCCATACATCCGCAAGCAGGCGGGCCGAATCCAGGTCCTTATTTGCCATGTCCGTATCCGGAAAGTGCCGGCCGATGTCACCTTCTCCAATTGCCCCCAGGCAGGCGTCAGCAACGGTATGCAGCAATACATCTGCATCTGAATGCCCTATAAGCCCTCTGTGGTGAGGAATGTGGATGCCGCCAATAATAAGCGGCCTGCCTTCGGCAAATTCATGTACGTCAAACCCTTGCCCAACTCTAAACATATGTATTTTTCTCCCCTCACTCATCCCAAATTCCTTCTTTTTGCCAATATGGCTTCAGCAAAGTATAAATCCTCGGGAGTCGTCAATTTAATATTATCGTAGTCGCTTTCTATAATCATGACAGGCTGGCCGGTTTTTTCAACAAGCGAGGCTTCATCCGTACCTACATAACCTTGTTCCTTCGCCTGTTCATGCGCACTCATTAAAATTGGCAAACGAAAAGCTTGTGGAGTTTGTATTTGCCACAAGCCCGATCGATCGACCGTTTCAACCACCTGATTCCGGTCCGCTCTTTTAATTGTATCTTTTACAGGGACCGCCGCTATGGCGGCGCCGTTGTCATGCGCCGCCTGAACAAGCCGGCTGATCGTATGCTGGCGGATGAAAGGGCGGGCGCCGTCGTGAACGAGAATGATCTGGCCGCCGGCAGCCTTCAATCCATTATAGACGCTGTGCTGGCGTTCATCCCCCCCGTAAACATAAGCGATTTTTCCATTCCCCGGATGACCGGCCAGTATGTTCCTAAATTGGCTTTCATCATTTGGCTGGATGGCAAGAATTATTTTTTTACAGTAAAAGTCGGACGCAAATACATCTAATGTATGCAGGATGACCGGCCGCCCCGCAACTTCAATAAATAACTTATTCCGGCCGGCCCCCATTCTTTTCCCCGATCCCGCAGCGGGGATGATCACCTGATATTCCAACTGAAATTCTCCTGTCCCTATAAAGCTTTTTCCAATAATTTAGGCTTGGCAAAAATCATCCGGCCCGCAGATGTCTGCAAGACGCTTGTAACGATGACATCAATTCTTTTGCCAATGTAATCTCTTCCCTCTTCAACAACAATCATCGTTCCGTCATCAAGATAAGCAACGCCCTGATTGTATTCTTTACCGTCTTTAATGACCTGGACATTCAGCTCTTCCCCAGGCAATACGACCGGCTTCACTGCATTTGCAAGATCATTGATATTTAGCACGGGAACGTCTTGGATTTCACACACTTTATTTAAGTTGAAGTCGTTTGTGACAACTGTCCCGTTCATTAGCTTGGCCAGTTTCACAAGCTTGCTGTCCACTTCCTGGACATCTTCGAAATCTCCTTCGTACATTTCCACCTCAATGTTGATTTCCTTCTGGATGCGGTTCAACGTATCAAGTCCGCGTCTTCCCCGGTTCCTCTTTAAAGCATCCGAGGAGTCCGCAATATGCTGCAGCTCTGCAAGAACAAAATGAGGAATGACAAGAACTCCGTCCAAAAAGCCTGTCTGGCATATATCGGCGATTCTCCCGTCAATGATGACGCTTGTATCAAGGATTTTCAGCCTTCTTGAAGAGTATTTGGGCTGATCGGCGGAATCTTCTTTCTTTTTATTTGATCGGTTGAAGGAAAAGAAATTCATCAACTCTTCTTTCTTTTTAAAGCCCACCTGAAAACCGAGATATCCAATCAGCAGGGTCAATAATATCGGAACGACTTCATTTACGATAGGCAATTCGGTCTGGTTGATGGCCAATCCTGCCAGGAAGGCAATGATCAGTCCGAAAATCAGCCCCAGGCTACCAAATAAAATATCTGAGACAGGAGCCTTGACAATACGGTCTTCGAACCATTTGACAAAGTGGACAACATGGTCAACCGCCCAAAAAGTAATGACATAAAATATGATTGCACCTATAAGAGCATTAACCAACGGATTATTAATTAAAACGATTTGATCAAGAGAAGCTAATTTTAAAAGTTCAGGAACGAAGAGTACTCCCAGGGTTCCCCCCATAAGTAAAAAACAAGCCTGAACTATTCGTTTTAACATGCTCTCACCTCCTTATCCTAATTATAAGCAACTTGCCTATTTTAAAAACATGAAGGCCCCAATTTATTACAGAATCATTCTTAATTCCCATAAAGTATTATATTAATATAACTTCAGCGGATTCTATCCCTTTACTATTACTTTAGCAAAATGGATGCAGTGAGTCTATTTCACTTATGTGACAATTATCGTTCATACCGCTCAGTTAAAAGCTTGCCTCAAAGCTTCTTCAACCGTTGCCACACCGATCAGTTCAATCCCTTCCGGCACCTTCCATCCGCCAATATTTTTATCGGGAACAAGCACTCGGGTAAAGCCCAATTTGGCAGCTTCCTGCACCCTCTGTTCAATCCTTGAGACACGGCGCACTTCCCCGGTCAATCCAACTTCGCCAATGATGCAGTCGGCCGGTCTTGTCGGATGGTCCCGGAAGCTTGAAGCAATGCTTACGGCTATTGCCAAGTCAATCGCCGGCTCATCCAGCTTCACTCCGCCGGCAACTTTTAAATAAGCGTCCTGGTTCTGCAGCAGCAGACCCACCCGCTTTTCCAACACAGCCATCAACAGGGAGACCCTGTTGTGATCGATGCCGGTGGCCATCCGCCGGGGATTTCCGTAGCTTGTCGGAGAAATCAATGCCTGTATTTCCACTAACACCGGCCTTGTTCCTTCCATTGATGCCACAACAGTCGAGCCTGATGAGCCCTTGGACCGCTCTTCAAGGAAAATTTCTGATGGATTTTCCACTTCATCGAGGCCAAATTCCTTCATTTCAAAAATACCGATTTCATTCGTGGAACCGAAACGGTTTTTTACTGCCCTGAGGATGCGGTACGTATGGTGCCGTTCCCCTTCAAAATACAGAACAGTATCAACCATGTGCTCCAAAAGCCGAGGCCCTGCAATAGCCCCTTCCTTCGTTACGTGCCCTACTATGAAAATGGCAATCCCTTTCGTCTTCGCAATTTTCATCAGTTCGGCTGTACATTCACGTACCTGGGAGACACTCCCCGGTGCAGAAGTGATCTCAGGATGATAGACGGTTTGAATCGAATCAACCACTACAAAATCCGGCGATAAATCTGAAATCGTCTGGTGAATCAATTCAAGGTTCGTCTCAGCATAAATATATAGGCTGGGCGAAGAGACATTTAGCCGCTCCGCTCTTAATTTTGTCTGTTTGACAGATTCCTCACCCGAAATATAGAGCACCTTTTTATCCGTGTCTGCCAGTTGGGAGGACACCTGCAAAAGCAGGGTTGATTTCCCGATTCCCGGGTCACCGCCTATTAACACTAAAGAGCCGGGGATAACGCCGCCTCCCAGCACGCGGTTGAACTCTTTCAGTTTTGTTTCCACCCTCGGTTCATTTTCGGTTTGAATGGTGGTGATCGGCTCGGCTTTGGACCTGCCTTCATCAGAAGGGCTTAAGGATCCTTTTCTTCCCTTTCCAATGATTTCAACCTCTTCCACCATTTGATTCCATTCCCCGCACCCGGGACAGCGCCCCATCCATTTGGGGGACTCATATCCGCAGTTTTGACACATGAATTTTGTCTTTTTTTTCGCCAACTACTTTCTTCCCCCTCATCTTCTGTTACTTATATCTCCATTGTAAAGGACCAGTGTGTCAGGCAGATGTCAAAACGGCTGTTTCAACAACAAAAATGTAAGCTCATTAAGCAGTGGTCAACCAAGCAGATAATTGATACTTTGTTAAATGCCTAAGAGAATACCTCCATTATGCTTTTTGTCCCCAATTTTCTTGGATAGGCTGTAATAGCCATAAAAGTCCGAGAACTAACCACCTCCAAAGTGCTACATTCCCAAAAAAGCTTTCACCTTGAGCGATTCAATACAGCTATAGCTTCCCTTGTCCTGTTTCTCCGGTGCATTAGCTTTTCCTGTCTTGATTCAGGCTCCTGCTAAAAAGCCCTATCGCGTCGACTGCTCTGTTCGTCTGAGCTGACAAACAAAGGTTGGGGTACACGGCTTTCGTTCTCCATGTACCCCTCCAGATTAGGAAATAGCAGTTTCCTCTTCTTCTTTTGCTTTCACTATGAATTCCCCGTCCTGAACATCGACGACAACTTGTTGGCCCATTTTGATCGTTCCTTTCAGCAGTTCCTCTGACAGGCGGTCCTCTATAAACTTCTGGATGGCCCTTCTGAGCGGACGGGCCCCATATTCCGGATCGAAACCTTCCTCCGTTATTTTATCTTTTGCCGCTTCGGTCAATTCAAGATCCATATCCTGTTCCTTCAAGCGGGAGATCAATTGATTCGCCATCAATGTGGCAATTTCCTTCAGATGCGGTTTCTCCAAGGCATGGAAGACGATAATTTCATCAACCCTGTTCAAAAACTCAGGACGGAATGCCTTTTTCAATTCTTCCATGACTTGGCTTTTCATGTCTTTATAATCCTGCTCTCCATCCTGGATGGCAAAGCCTACATATTTATTGCGCTGCAAGGCCTGGGCTCCGACGTTCGATGTCAAAATGAGAACAGTGTTTCGGAAGTCAACCGTTCTTCCTTTCGAATCAGTCAAACGGCCATCTTCAAGCACTTGGAGCAAAATATTAAATACATCTGGGTGGGCCTTTTCAATTTCATCCAGCAGGATAACGGAATAGGGCTTGCGGCGGACCTTTTCGGTCAGCTGGCCGCCTTCTTCAAATCCGACATATCCCGGAGGTGAGCCGACAAGGCGTGACGTAGAATGTTTCTCCATATACTCGGACATATCGAGACGGATGATGGCATCCTCGTCTCCGAACATGGATTCTGCAAGCGCCCTTGCAAGCTCCGTTTTCCCTACACCGGTTGGACCCAGGAAGATAAAGGAACCGATCGGCCGCTTCGGGTCTTTCAGCCCCGCTCTTGCTCTTCGCACCGCCTTCGCAACAGATTTAACGGCTTCTTCCTGTCCGATGACCCGTGAATGCAGAATTTCTTCCAGTTTCAACAGTCTTTCCGTTTCTGTCGAAGCCAGTTTCGATACTGGGACACCAGTCCAGCTGGATACGACTTTGGCGATATCCTCTACCGTCACTTCCGTATTTTCCTGTCCCTGTTTTTCTTTCCAAGTCTTTTTCGTTTCTTCCAGTTCTTCCCGGAGCTTTTGTTCTGAATCCCTTAAAGAAGCAGCTTTTTCAAATTCCTGGCTTTGGACGGCTGCATCTTTCTCTTTGCGGATGGATTCAAGCTTCACTTCCAATTCTTTTAGATTCGGCGGCGTCGTATAAGAACGGAGCCGGACCTTGGAACCAGCTTCATCAATCAGGTCAATTGCTTTATCAGGAAGGAAGCGGTCTGAGATATAACGGTCAGCCAATTTCACTGCTGCTTCGATTGCCTCATCCGTAATGGATACACGGTGGTGGGCTTCATAGCGGTCGCGGAGTCCTTCCAGAATTTGAATGGATTCTTCAACCGTCGGCTCATCCACTTGTATGGGCTGGAAGCGCCGCTCAAGCGCTGCGTCCTTTTCAATATATTTTCGGTATTCATCCAATGTCGTGGCACCGATACATTGAAGTTCTCCGCGGGCAAGCGACGGTTTTAAAATGTTCGAAGCATCAATGGCACCTTCCGCTCCCCCTGCACCAATCAATGTATGAAGTTCATCAATAAATAAAATGATGTTGCCTGCCTGCCTGATTTCATCCATGACCTTCTTCAGACGGTCTTCGAATTCTCCGCGGTATTTTGTGCCTGCCACGACAGTTCCCATATCAAGGGTCATGACACGCTTGTCGCGCAGGGTTTCAGGCACTTCGTTATTGATGATTTGCTGTGCCAGGCCTTCCGCTATCGCAGTTTTACCGACCCCGGGTTCGCCGATGAGGACCGGATTGTTCTTAGTCCGTCTGCTCAATACTTCAATGACCCTTTGGATCTCTTTGTTGCGGCCGATAACAGGGTCAAGGGTCCCTTCTCTTGCTATCGCAGTCAAATCCCTTGCCAGGCTGTCTAGTGTAGGAGTATTGGCACTTGCAGAAGCCCCGCCGTGGGTGCTTGCCTCATTGCTTCCCAAAAGCTGGAGCACCTGCTGGCGGGCTTTATTCAGACTGACACCCAAATTATTCAATACTCTTGCAGCTACACCTTCCCCTTCACGAATAAGGCCGAGCAGGATATGTTCCGTGCCGACGTATGAATGGCCGAGCTTTCTGGCTTCATCCATCGACAGCTCAATCACTTTTTTGGCACGCGGCGTATAATGAATCGTTTGTGAAGTATCTTTCCCTCGGCCAATTAAGTTTTCTACTTCTTTTTGAATCTTTTCAGGACCCAGGCCGAGTCCATATAACGCCTTAGCCGCTATTCCTTCTCCTTCCCTGACCAGTCCCAGCAAAATATGCTCAGTTCCGATATTGCCGTGGCCAAGGCGGACTGCTTCTTCCTGTGAAAGGGCCAATACCTTTTGAGCTCTCTCTGTAAAACGACCAAACATCATACTAATCTCCTCCTGTCCGTCTCTCTTCTAGTTTCAATCTTTCCCGTATCAATGCCGCCCTTTTAATATCCCGTTCAACAGGACGAAGCGGCCCCCCTGCATATTGCTGTAAAAATCCCGGCTGCGTCAAGATCATCAATTCATTTAGAATATTTCTGGAAAGATGAGTAATGTATCCTGTATCTATGCCCAATCTGACATCAGATAAACATTCAGATGCCTCTTTTGTTTCAATGATCCTGCTGTTGGCCAATATTCCGTAGGAACGAAATACCTTATTTTCCAATTGAATGCTCGATGTTTTTATTAATGCTTCCCTTGCTGCTCTCTCCTGAGCAACAATTTGCTGGACGACGCTAATCAAATCGCCTATGATATCCTCTTCCGACTTCCCAAGTGTAATCTGATTGGATATTTGGAATATATTTCCCAAAGCTTCGCTGCCTTCTCCATAGATCCCCCGTACGACAAGCCCAAGCTGGTTAATTGCAGGAATAATGCGGTTCATTTGGCGTGTCAGGATAAGTGCAGGCAGATGAACCATGACGGATGCCCGAAGTCCGGTCCCCACATTTGTCGGACAGCTTGTGATATACCCCAGCTTTTCATCGAATGCATAATCGACTTTTGCTTCCAGGATATTATCAATGACATTTGCCCGTTCCAGCGCTTCACTTATTTGCAGGCCCGGAAACAGACATTGGATCCTGATATGATCTTCTTCATTGAGCATGATGCTTATATCTTCCTGACCGGACAGCAAAACTGCACCATGTGTGGCATGTTCAGCCAATCGGGGACTGATTAAATGCTTTTCCACCAACACCCTTTTTTCCAGTGCCTTTAAATCATCAATTTCCAAAAATTCCAGCTGGCCGAAGCCATGACCATCTTCTTGTACAAAAATATTTTTAGTTTTGCTAATGATTTCCCGTGCTTCATCATTAGTAAACAAAGTCGGGAACTTAAAGTTTCGTAAATTCCTTGCCAATCTTATCCGGGAGCTGAGAATGATATCGGAATCAGGTCCTTCTGAACTCATCCAAGAACTGACAGCCTGATTAAGAAACTTTTCGAGGCTCATTCCATTTTCTCCTCCCCTTCTGCCAATTTTTTTTCAAGGGAGCGGATTTGGTCGCGTACTTCTGCAGCTTTTTCAAACTCTTCTTGTTCGATCAAAGCTGCAAGCTCACTTTTGCATTCCTGTATTTTCTTTTTCAAATGCAAAGACCCGCCCATCCTTGCCGGAACCTTCCCTCCGTGGGCTATATTGCCGCTGTGCAGCTTTTTCAATATGGGAATCAGTTCTTTTCTGAAGGCGTTGTAGCAATTGGCACAGCCAAAACGTCCGATATTCGCAAATTGCTGATAGGTCATACCGCAAACATCACATTGGACAATTTGGCTTCCAAGCGCTGTATGGGGCGAAGCATTTTGAAAGGAGGATGGATTCAACAGTCCGGCAAGCAGATCATTGATGGAAAAGCCTGCTCCTCCTTCCAGCAGAAACATTTCACCTTTTTCCTGCGCGCATCTTTCACATAGCTGTATAACCGTTTTCTCTCCGTTCACTACTTTTGTAAAATGCAGAGAGGCCGGCCTTTCTTTACATTCTTGACAAATCATCAAAGCCCTCCTCCTTTTCCCTAATCAAATTTTATCGTCCGAAGCATGGCCTTCAGCATCCTGGCCCTTAATTCATCCCTATCCGGCAGATCGATGTATAATACTGAACGGTCAATGACATTTAACATGATCTTTGCCTCACGTTCTGATATGATTTCTTCTTCCAGCAGCCTCATGATGACATCCTCTGCTCTGCTTTGGGATATTTTTTGGCCAATTAAAACTTTCAATTGGTCGATCAGATGAGCCTGATTATGAAGTTTAACCTTGGAAATGCGGATATAGCCGCCCCCGCCCCGTTTACTTTCAACCATGTATCCCTTTTCCATTGTGAACCGGGTATTTATGACATAGTTTATTTGTGAAGGGACACACTGAAATTTATTTGCCACTTCGCTTCTTTTTATTTCTACGATTTCGCTTTCACTTAGTTCCAAAACCTGCTTTAAATAATTTTCAATAATATCGGATATATTCCGCATCATCAAGCACCTCCTTACCTTGCTTGACTTTGACTATATTTGACTTATATTATACAAAATTTAATGCCCCGTTGACAATCAATTTTATCTTACCCATCCTTTTATGGAATCAACACCCCAAAAGGCTGTATTTCGCAAGTGAAAAGTGAACCATTTCGCAACTTAATTTTGAACCACTGATGCTGTTTC
>NZ_VEKZ01000045.1:0-32896 GCF_007681465.1 Siminovitchia fortis | reverse complement strand
TATACCAAAGGCTGGAGCCCTTTTTGTATTTAATAACTAGATTTTACTTTCGTAATCCAGGATAAATCTTGATGCCCTGCCGGAAACAGGACAGGAGGAACTTTTTCAAAAAATACAGAAGGCCATGAAGGAAGAGCCCAAAAAAGCGATCAAAAATTCGCTGAAAGGACTGCTTCCGGAACGCTACTTGCTTTTCTTGCTTGAACAGAGTGATATTGACCCGGCCTCCCCTTGTTCCACTGTTTCCACTGAAAAGCTGCGGAATTTTTCCAAGCAATGCAAACAATTCCGTTTCACTGTCAACGGGACCTTGCCGCTTGATAAAGCATTTGTAACGGGCGGGGGCGTTTCTGTGAAAGAAATCGAGCCCAAAACGATGGCCTCCAAAAAAATGCCCGGGCTTTACTTCTGCGGGGAAGTGCTGGATATATACGGCTATACCGGCGGATATAACATTACCGCTGCCCTTGTCACCGGACGGCTGGCCGGCGGGAACAGCGCAGAATACAGCAAACAAAAATAAGAGGGGCTTTTCGTCACTGGGGCTCCCTCTTATTTTAAATACATGACCATGGCACTGAAACAGTATATTTGTTCATCTTCCGCTTCCCTTAGCGCCGCAATGTTATATTTAATGTCAACCACCTGGTTACGTTCCAGATCGCTTAAAAACCGGTTGATTTCCTCCTCCAGGTCCTGTTCATGTTCGCAGTCGAACAACTTGACCTGCAACATGGGCCACACCTCTCCGTTTTTAATACCAGTATGGCCCATGCGCATTATTTTTATACAATTTCAAAATTTCATTGTTTTGGCTTTAGTTCGCCTGTCCAAGCAAGCATGCCTCCGGTCATATTCACGACATTCGGAAAACCGCTGGCTGCAAGATATTCGCAGACTCTTTGGCTGCGGCCGCCGGATCTGCATATCAAAATATAGTCATTCTCTTTATCAAAGTAATCCAGGTGTTCCGGAATTTCGCCCATCCGGATATGCACCGCCTCCGGGATCATCCCTTCGGCGACTTCTTCATCTTCCCGTACATCTACCAGGAATAAAGTTTCGCCATTCTCCAGCTTGGTTTTAACCTCATCAGGTGTGATTGTTTTAATTTCCATGACTATCACCTTTCGTTGGAATTAACCATTTACATTATAGCAAAGGTTATTCCTTGGCAACAGAAAAAGCCCTGGAAAAGGGAAATTTTTCCATGAGCGGTAGACATTGAGGCCCTATGCCTACCGATAAAGCAGGCCAACTGATTATTCGGGAGGCATTCCATGCCTATGCCTCCCGAGCAGAAGCATCAATTGATTGTTCGGGAGGCATTGAGTGCCTTTGCTACCGGGCAGGCAACTCGGTCGCCATATGGGTTTATGATGACCGAGTTTCTCCATTTTCGATATTCTGTTAATTGGCTACAACATTCACCAATTTCCCGGGCACTGCAATGATCTTCCTGATTGTTTTACCTTCTATGGCTGATTTGATTTTGTCATCATTCAATGCAATCTCTTCAAGCTCTCCCTTGCCTGCTTCGCGGGAAACCATCAGCTTGGTACGGACTTTGCCGTTGACCTGGACAACGATCTCCACCTCTTCCGAAACGAGCTTTGTTTCGTCATATTGAGGCCAGGCTTCATAAGAGACCGTTCCTTCATGGCCGAGTTTTTCCCACAGCTCCTCGGCAATGTGCGGAGCAATCGGGGAAAGCATTTTTACAAATCCCTCCATATATTTCTTCGGAAGGACTTCCGCTTTATAGGCTTCATTGATGAAAACCATTAGCTGTGAAATAGCCGTATTAAAATGCATCGCTTCACAGTCTTCAGTTACCTTTTTGACAGTCTGATGGTACACTTTTTCAAGTTCTCCGCCAGTGACATCTTGTATTTTGTCACTCAGGCTGCCATCATCCGCTACAATCAAGCGCCAGATCCGGTCCAAGAAACGGCGTGCGCCGTCCAACCCGGTTGTTGACCAGGCTGCTGAAGCTTCAGGCGGACCCATGAACATTTCATAGAGACGAAGTGTATCCGCCCCGTGGCTTTCAATGATATCATCCGGATTGACTACGTTTCCTTTGGACTTACTCATTTTTTCGTGATTTTCTCCGAGGATCATCCCTTGGTTAAAGAGCTTCTGGAACGGCTCTTTTGTCGGTACAACACCGATATCATATAAAAACTTATGCCAGAAGCGTGCGTAAAGCAAATGAAGGACCGCATGCTCGGCACCGCCGATATAAATATCGACCGGCAGCCATTCTTTCAACAGTTTTTTATTCGCAAGCTCTTTGGAATTATGAGGATCGATGAATCTTAGGAAATACCAGCAGCTTCCTGCCCATTGCGGCATTGTATTTGTTTCACGGCGCCCTTTCTTGCCTGTTTCAGGGTCTTCCACATGAAGCCAGTCAGTAATATTGGCAAGCGGCGATTCGCCGGTGCCTGAAGGTTTCACTTCATCTGTTTCAGGTAAAATCAGCGGGAGCTGATCCTCCGGCACTGCTGTCATTGTTCCGTCTTCCCAATGGATGATCGGAATCGGCTCTCCCCAATAACGCTGGCGGCTGAACAGCCAGTCACGCAAACGGTATGTGACCTTCTTCGTACCGCGGCCTTCTTTTTCCAGCCAGTCGATCATCGCAGAAATGGCCTCTTCTTTATCCATCCCATCCAAAAATCCGGAGTTTACATGCGGGCCGTCGCCAATATATGCCTCTTCGGCGATATTTCCGCCGGCCACCACTTCCTTGATTTCCAGGCCGAATTTTTTCGCAAATTCGTAGTCGCGCTCGTCATGTGCCGGCACAGCCATGATGGCTCCCGTTCCGTAGCTCATTAAGACGTAATCGGCAATCCAGATCGGGATTTTCTTGCCGTTAACGGGGTTAATGGCATACGCCCCTGTAAAAACACCGGTTTTATCTTTGGCAAGATCCGTTCTTTCCAGATCGCTTTTTGACTTGACTTGGACTATATACTCATTCACATCCGCCTGCTGCTCAGGCGTTGTGATTTTCGCCACGAATGGATGCTCGGGGGCAAGGACTGCATAAGTCGCTCCGTAAAGCGTATCCGGCCGGGTTGTAAAAACAGTAAAAGTTTCCGGATGTCCGTCTATGGCGAAAATGACTTCCGCCCCTTCGGAACGGCCGATCCAGTTCCTTTGCATATCTTTGATGCTTTCGGGCCAATCAAGCTCCTCCAAGTCTTCGAGTAGGCGATCCGCATACTTTGTGATCCTTAAAATCCATTGTTTCATCGGACGGCGTTCAACAGGATGCCCGCCGCGTTCACTTTTTCCATCGATGACTTCTTCATTGGCCAGGACCGTTCCCAAAGCCGGACACCAGTTCACCGGCACTTCATCCACATAAGCAAGGCCGTGTTCAAACAGTTTTACAAAAATCCATTGAGTCCATTTGTAATAGTCGGGATCCGTCGTATTGATCTCCCGGTCCCAGTCATAAGAGAAACCAAGGGATTTGATTTGCCGGCGGAAAGTATCGATATTATGCTGAGTAAACTCTGCCGGGTCATTCCCCGTATCGATTGCATATTGCTCTGCAGGAAGTCCGAACGCATCCCATCCCATCGGATGGAGTACATTATATCCCTGCATCCTTTTCATTCTTGCAAGTATATCGGACGCCGTGTAGCCCTTTGGATGGCCGACATGGAGCCCTGCCCCTGAAGGATATGGAAACATGTCAAGCGCATAAAATTTTTCCTTCGTTTCATCCATTTTAGTTGTAAATGTTTTGTTCTTTTCCCAATATTGCTGCCACTTTTGTTCTACTTCCTTATGGCTGTATCCCATGAAGATGCCTCCTGACTTATTCAATTAAAAAACCTTCCATCCCGAGAAAACTCCTGGGACGGAAGGTTGTTTTCTCCCGCGGTACCACCCAATTTAGTGCATAGGCCACTCACTTCTTTATTCTTTAACGCAGAATACGGCAAGCATTACAAGAATAGTCCGTTTCGGATTTCTTCCTTCACACCTGCAGAAATGAAAGGGGAGTTCATGATGGTCCTGGCCGGCTTCCACCTTCCGCCGGCTCTCTGAAACAGGATGGCACCATTACTGGTCCTTTTTAACCGTTTTATATATTAAGTCCTTTATTCCCCATTGTAGACAATTTTAGACATGTTTTCAAGCCTATATTGAAGCGGAAAGCCTTGAATATCAGCGGTGGATAAAGAAAAGCGCAAGCGCCTTGCCCATCGACGTACAGACTGGAGTGCCCCCGACGAGATAAAGGATAAGGAAAGGCGGAGAGTGCCTGCTTATCGGCGACAAGCATAAGACGAGCGCTGAAGAAGGCGTAGTTTGCCTTCAGCAGCGATTGGCTTATGACCTCGAGCCGATGGCACTCGCAGCCAGACAACACGGCGAGGAACGAGCCGATGTTGACTTATCGTAGGAAAGCTACTACTTGAGATGGCCTCGTGTGATGCTTCCTCGAGTTGGCGTCGTGCAGCTTTGCTATGATGTTCGCCAAACATCCTCGAATAAGCTACGCCGCAGGAGCACACCAGGTGCGAAGTCTGCTAGTCGATAGGTGCTGGAGCTAGACAACAAAAGGCTTTGTTCAAAATTTTAAAGCTAAAAATTCTTATACTTTCTGCAAAGAAAAGCGCAAGGCGCCTGAAGCTGGACAATTTAAAAGAGACAGGCTTGCCCTGTCTCTTTATCAATGCCATGTGCTGTATAGCGGACGGTCGTGATTCAGGAGAATCATCTTATTTTGAAGCTGCTGTATCTTCAGGCGTACCCGGTGGAGCTGCTCCCGCTGCTGGGGATTGGCACTTTCAGTCATTTTCTGGAGCTGCTGGAGCATGGCTTCCAACTCGTTCATCGCTTCACTGTATTCCACGTCATGATAATGCTCCTGCCGGCTTCCTTCCTCGTACTGTTCCTCTGCAAAAAGAATCGCCGATTCACAGCGGTTAATGAAGTTATCAATGGATTGCCGAGTTGTCACGTAATCCTCCCCTTTTCCAGTGGCTTGGCTTTATGGCCTGCCAATCATAGTTTGTACTCAATCCAAGGCTGTTATGATACAATTTTCGTATGATGAAGAGGAGGTATTTTCGGGATGAACATTGAGGGTGTTCTTTCATATGCCCGTTCCCTGATGCAAAGGGTGATCAGGCCCGGCGGCGCGGCAATTGACGGGACTGTCGGAAATGGGCATGATACCTTATTTCTTGCTGAGCTCGTCGGTGAAAATGGACATATTTTTGGTTTTGACATCCAGAAGCAGGCCATTTTACAGACAAAGGAGCTTTTAGAAAAAAATAACGTTGCAGATAGGGTTACGCTGTTTCAGAAGGGACATGAGACGCTTGGGGAATCCGTGCCTGCAGCATTTCACGGAAAAATCCACGGGGCCATGTTCAACCTGGGATATTTGCCCGGCGGTGACAAATCGATCGTGACAAAGCCGGACACAACCATCGCAGCGATCGATCAGTTGATCGAGATGCTGGCCAAAGGCGGCATTCTGGCGCTTGTCATTTATCCCGGGCATGAAGAAGGAGCCTATGAACGGGATCGGGTGCTTGAGCATGCTAAAAATCTGGATCAAACAAAGGTGAATGTCCTTCAATACTGTTTTATCAACCAGAAAAACAACCCGCCTTTTTTGCTGGCGTTTGAGAAGAAATGATGAATGTATGCCGAAGTTTTGGGATGGATGATCATACCACTTTAGATCAAATACTTCGCGTTTGGCAAAAGACTTGGACCCCATTCCCTGCAATAGATGAAGCTCCACTACAAGCGGTAACCTTTCAGCCCGCGCAGCCCACTGCTCGATACATTCATCAAAGCTTTGGTCGCCCTGCTAATGAAATGATATAATGAAATTATCAGAAAATGGGGTGATGATGTCGTGCAATCAAAAGTATTGAAACGGATACCACTCGAACGGCTGATGGATTTAAAAGTGGACTATGCTTTCAAGCAATTGTTCGGGAGCGAAAAAAACAAAGAAATAACGGTTGTATTTCTTAATGCTATCCTCCAAAGAACAGGCCGTGATCGCATCAAAGACATCTCATTCACGAATACGGAGGCTGGCGGCGAATACAAAGAAGACAAACAATCCCGGCTGGATCTTTTGGCGGTCACCAATGCCAATGAGTGGATCAATGTGGAAATCCAATTCACTAATCGGTTTGATATGATCAACCGATCCATCTATTATTGGGCTGGGATCTACCGTTATCCACTTAAGCGGACGATGAGCTATAAAGAGCTGAGACCGGTTATCGCGATTAATATTTTAAATTTTAATCTATTCGAACAGACGGATCGCTTTCATACGACTTTTCATCTATATGAAGATGAAGAAAAGTTTATGTTGACCGATATAATGGAATTTCATTTTATTGAAATGCCCAAACTCATTCATGAAACGGGAAAAACTCAACCCTTGGGACGACTTGCTCGCCAGATGGCTGTTGCTGCTCGGAATTGTAGACCACCGAAAAGGGAAAGTTTATGATGACATCTTTAAGAAATTGGAGGAGATTGCCATGAACGATGAAACACTGCGGACAGCTTTTCAAAGTTGGGAAGAATTAAGCGGCACTCAGGAAGAAATGATCGCTTATGAAGCACGGCTCAAGAGGGTGCTTGATGAGGAAGCCGCTGTCCGTGAAGCGGAACTGCGTGTCCAGGAGGCGCGGGAAAAAGGTAAAGAAGAAGGTAAAGAAGAAATAACTCGCAGACTCCTTAAAATGAAAATGGATGTTTCAACCATTGCAGAGATAACCAGACTTCCTAAAGAACGTGTGATTGAAATTCAGGAAGAGATGAATAGATAAAAGCTATCCAGGTCTTTTAAAAGCGAGAGAAAAAGCATTTTTGAACAACTCTGGAGGAAATTCCATGAACAATAAAATACCTCGGGCAGCATCTCAAAGTTGGGAAGAATTAAGCGGCACTCAGGAAGAATTGATCGCTTATGAAGCTCGGCTCAAGAGGGTGCTTGATGAGGAAGCCGCTGTCCGTGAAGCGGAACTGCGTGTGCAGGAGGCGCGGGAAAAAGCCTTGCAGGAGGGAAGAGAAAAAGGTAAAGAAGAAGGTAAAGAAGAAATAACTCGCAGACTCCTTAATATGAAAATGGATGTATCAACCATTGCAGAGATAACCAGACTTCCTAAAGAACGTGTGATTGAAATTCAGGAAGAGATGAATAGATAAAAGCTATCCAGGACTTTTAAAAGCGAGAGAAAAAGCATTTTTGAACAACTCATGAAAAATTTAATTTTTGACAAAAAACCATTTGTACAAGCCAATATCAAACAGCAGATAGCTCCGAAAAATGCCAGGCCGCTGATCGTTGACACAATAAAAAAAGAAAAAAAGGTGTGTCATATGGATTACTGCCGACAGCTACAGCAACCGACAGAAATCTAAAAACCATGCCCAATATGAACGAAAACAAACCGATTCTCATATTCTGAAGCGAGTGCTGTAATGGGTTTACTTAACTTACAATTTGAACCTCTTATTTTAAAAAGGCGCACGGGTTGCCATGCGCCTCCCTGCATTATTCCTTTTCTTTCAGTTCCCGAACCTCTTGTAACGGCAGACCCGTGATTTCCGCAACATCTTCTACGGAATGTTCTTTTTTCAAAAGCCTGACGGCAATTTCAATTTTCCCTTCCTTCTTTCCTTCTTTCAAATAATATTTTGCAAATGACGTATCTTTCATGGAAAGTCCCATTTGTTCCGCCTCCTTTTCCATAATGGGCTCTAGATCTCTAATCAGCTGCAGGTCTGCCTCCTCCGGCAGGCGAATAATATGGTCAATGAACACAAACAGTTTTTGAATATATTCCCTTTTCATCTCTTTACTTATCATTTTATCCTGTAAAAGCAGTCTTATCAATTTCCCCTTGTACTCGTATTGAAGATCAACGTTCTTTTTACTTTTAATCACATATAGTCCGGCTAGAACAGCCAAGGCAAAGGGATTTTGTGATTTGAGCAGGGCGGATTCTGATTGTGAGGCAATTCGGTAGGTGTTATAGTTGTAGGTCAGCTCTGTGCCAAGAAATTCATAACGGAATTGATCAGCATTGTACTTGGCTCGCTCCCCAGTGAAAAGGGCCAGCGCATAAATCTTTTGATCGTACAGATCCATAATCCGGTAAAAGGATTGGAACATCCTTTTCGGGAACATCTTTTTGTGGTCGCCTTGTACTTCAATATGGACATACACCCATTGTTCGCTGCCGTTCTTCAACTGGAGTTTAACTAATTTGTCGGCGACACGCTGATTGCTATCAGATTCAGGTAAAATGGTTTGTAGCTCTTGCTCAAGGAATTCGGGCGGGACGGTAAAATCTACAAGCTCAAATAGATCAGGAGAGAAAAATAGAAGAAACTCTTCAAACAGTTCAGTGATCACATCCTTCCACAGATAATCGTAATCAGGGTTTTCAACCTTCAATCACACCAACACCTTTCTATGAGTATTCATTTTAACAATTCGATAAATTCCACCCAAATCCTTCTTTTTGACAATTGCCATCTATCCCTTTCAAAGTACAAGCTTTTGCCTTATCCTATTTACAAGATAGTGATACCAAATCGGGAGGCTGTTCCATGTCCAATCCATTTTTAGAAAAAATCGAACCTTATTTGCTCAGTGATCAAAAAATTGTCCAGGAATTTGTTCTCCAAGCGTTAAAAGAATATCCTTTGACACCGGCAGAATGGACCAACAGAGTTCTGGAAATGGCACTTCATTCGGAAGAAAGGCGTAAAGACCTATTGCTCGGGTGCAAACCAAGTGCTATAAACGAAAACTCCATTCCCCTTTTATTGAACCTGTTAAAGGTAACGGAGAAGCAAAGACGGCACTTGATCATCGAGTATTTTAAACACTTGCAGCCGGAAATCATTATGGAACATGAACAGGAGCTATCATCCGTTTTTGGCAAGGATGTTTTCGCCTTTCATCAATTTTTGATTCATGCTGATGAAAATGAGCTTTGGAATGAATATGACGCTGTGCTTTCATTACTGGAGTCAAAGGAATTTTATGATCATCAACTATATTTCCAGGCAAAGCAGATTCAGGACAAACTGCTGCTAAACCAATGGTATGACGTAAAACACATCGATAACATCCTGGATAATGAACTAAACCGTTCATGGTTTTCATTTCGGGGCCTTCTGGCCGTCCGTGCAGCCAGTATATTAAAAGTTGAAAAGTATATTCCTGTTTTAGCTGGAGTATTGGAAAAGGACGACGATATTCTGCTGGAGGAAACAACCGATGCTTTGTCGATGTACCAATCGGATCAAGTGGCAGAAGCAGTGGCACCATTTGCAATGAAGGATGAAACCTCAATCTTTGCCAGCAGCGTTCTGGCAAACACAAAAACCAAACAGGCGGAAGAAGCACTATTTTCAAGCTATCAGCATTTGGATATGGACGGCAAGGCCATGGTGATTGAGGGGTTAGCCCATCACTTGTCCGAAAAAGCTTTTCCATTGATCGAGGACTATATCAAAAGCGGCTATACCACCCGGCTATTTGAGATGGAACCTATCTACTATGGCCTACACACAGTGCTGGGTAAAAACCATCCAAATATGGAAAAGTGGAAAGCGGACTACGAAGAACAGGAAAAGCGCTTTAATGAATTAAGGCTTAATATGCCGGCATTCAAGACACCCAAAATTGGAAGGAATGAAAAATGCCCCTGCGGCAGCGGAAAGAAATACAAGAAGTGTTGTGGTGCGTGAGTTTGTAGAATGAGCGGCGCACGGATTAAGAGATTTATTGGAGTCGGGCCTTTTGGGGCTTGGCTCTTTTCTTGTTGAGGGTAGCGCTTACCAGACCAACGGCTTGGCGTGGAACAAACATGTGAAACAAGATTATTCGGAGATTTTCAGGCACTCGGCCACTCACAGGTACCATAGAATTGTCCCTGTGGACAGTCCTGAATAAAGACATCGGATAATACCACCTCTGCCATATTTCAGAGCCACCTATGACACGATTTAGAGCCACTTCTGCCATAACTGAGCCACCTCCTATATAATGGATTTGCACTTCAGTGTGTAATTCATTATATAGGAGGTTTTTTAGTGATTAAATATCGTGAAATCCTTCGGCTTCATGCCCAAGGAGTAAGTCAAAGGGGGATCGCTTCCAGCTGCTCCAGTTCAAGGAATACCATAAGTGATGTCTTGAGCAGGGCAAGAACTCAAGGGATTACCTGGCCCTTTGAAAAGGATATGTCAGATGCGGAGCTTCAGGA
Source organism: Siminovitchia fortis (assembly GCF_007681465.1). NCBI lineage: Bacteria > Bacillati > Bacillota > Bacilli > Caryophanales > Bacillaceae > Siminovitchia > Siminovitchia fortis. The sequence goes on along the minus strand of NZ_VEKZ01000045.1, from coordinate 22,598 downwards.
ACTTTTGTACCCGGAGAAGGATGCTTCTTCCGGTTTTAGGAGAAAACCGGATTGTGAACATATTCATAAGGAATTGGCTAAAAGTGGAGTCACTCTTTCTCTTTTATGGGAGGAGTACTGTTTAAGCTGCAGGGCAAATAAGGAAATTCCATACAGTTATCGACAATTCTGTCGATTTTATCATGCGTACGCCTCGAAAACGAAAGCAACGATGCGAATTAGGCGAAAACCAGGAGAACTGTTGGAGGTGGATTGGGCAGGACAAACCATGCAAATCAAAGACAATATTACCGGTGAAGACATACCTGCGTATGTATTTGTTTCAGCCCTTCCGTGCAGTCAGTATGCATATGTAGAAGCTTTCCTGTCCATGGACACGGAAAGTTGGATTACAGCACATATACATGCTTTTCAGTTCTACGGCGGTGTGACAAGGATTATTGTGCCGGATAATCTAAAAACAGGCGTAGTGAAAGCCTCTCGGAACGAACCTACGATTAATCGTATCTATCAAGAGATGGCGGAACATTATAACACGACAATTATTCCGGCAAGGGTTCGCCATCCTAAAGATAAGGCAAGCGCTGAAGGTACTGTAGGTAACATATCAACTTGGATTATCGCTTCCCTTCGCAACCAGCAGTTTTTCTCCATAACGGAGCTAAACCTGGCCATTAAGGAGAAATTAACGGAGTTTAATACAAAGCCCTTTCAGAAAAAGAAAGGAAACAGGCTTACCGCATTCACGGAAGAGGAAAAATTCGCCTTATTCCCATTGCCTGTTTCTCCATATGAAATAGCTGCTTGGAAAAAAGCAACCGTACAATATGATTATCACATACATCTGGATAAAATGTACTATTCCGTTCCATATGATTATATTAAACATCGGGTGGATGTACGCCTGACGAAAGATATTGTAGAGATTTTCTATAATCATTTTAGGGTTGCATCTCATAAAAGGTTATACGGAGAAGCCGGACAGGCAAGCACTAACCCGGATCATATGCCCGACAAACATAAGCAGTTTATTAATTTCAATCGCGAATATGTCTTGGACTGGGCTGATTCCGCAGGAATGCATATTTTAACCACTGTTCGAAGTATCTTATCGTCTTATAAAACAGAAAAACAAGGTTTGAAATCATGCATTGGCCTAATGAAATTGGCAGATAAGCATTCGATGGAACGTCTGGAAAATGCGTGTGAGAGAGCCTTGACCTATACGCCAAGACCGACACTCAAAAGTATCCAAACGATATTGAAGACTGGCCAAGATAAACTGCCGACAAATGACTCGTCAGATACAGTAGAGAAAACCGGGGGTTCCTTTGGTTTTACCCGTGGAGCTGCCTATTACGGGGGAGAAAGAAAATGACGAAAGAAACAACATTGACAAAGCTAACTGAAATGCGCATGTCTGCCATGGCAGAAACCTTTCAGGAACAATTAAGAAACCCTGAATATCAGGAAATGACATTTGAAGATCGTTTTGGATTGCTTGTGGACATGGAGTGGTCACGCCGGCAAAACAATAAACTGGAACGTCTTATTAAAAGCGCACAATTAAGTAATAATCAGGCGTCCATTGAGGATATTGAATATCATCCGGACAGAAAGCTAGATAAATCTCAAATATTGCGGCTGGCTAACGGGAATTACATTGAAGAACACCATAACATCATTTTAAAAGGTGCGTCTGGGAATGGAAAGACATACCTGGCTTGTGCATTTGGCATAGCTGCCTGCCGCCAGCTTTATAAGGTGAAATATGTTCGATTGCCCGATCTTCTTGATGAATTGGCGGTGGCCAGGGGCGAAGGTATATTCCGAAAAGTGATGAAGCAATACAAAAAAGTCAACCTCTTGATTTTAGATGAGTGGCTATTAACCCCGTTAAAAGGAAATGAAGCACGTGATTTATTAGAAATCATTGAGGCAAGGCATAGAAACGGGTCAACTATCTTCTGTTCTCAATTCGATCCTAGAGGCTGGCATGAAAAGATTGGGGAGGAAACCCTGGCAGATGCCATCTTGGATCGCATTGTCCATGACTCTTACAACATCCTTATTGATGGAAATGTATCTATGAGAGAAAGACATGGGTTAAAAGCATAGAAATGGACCAGTTAGCAAGTGTTGAAAGCGCCTTCCTTTTTAATTCGTCCGAATATACACTCGCACATAACGGCAATGTGAAAGCAGGGCCTAATATAGGATTAGCAAAAAAATAATTAATAAAAGGTGCGTTTATAAATGGATTATTACATGACAATCTCCGAAGCTATCAAACTACTTCACAACCATGAGATTGAATGCGATGAGAAGGATGTACTGCAATGGATAACTGAAGGGAAAATCATAGCCACAGAAAACGGTAAGGACTATGATATTGATGAACTAGCAGTCCTAGACTTTTTAATAGATTTAAGTCTCATTGGGACTGCCTATGAAAAAGGAATTGATGATCAAACCAAAATTGAGCGACTACTGGCTGAGGTGAAAGAGTTACACCAAGAAGTTGATCAGTTGAGACGTGAAAAAATGGAACTTGAATATGAATTAGGGATAATCCCATTTTAGTGATTATAGACATTCCCCCGGCCGGGGGAATGTCTATAATGCATTTAGTGGCTCACCCATGTCATAGGTGGCTCTATTTTATGGCACAAGTGGCTCAAAAAGATGGCATAGCCGGCTCTATCCCATGGCAATATTCAGTCCGGCACCGGTACCTCTATTCTTCTCCCGCCTCTATTAAAACCTGAGAATAAAGGGATTCGGATAGGAAAATCCCTTCAGCAATTAACTTATCCAGAAGTGGCTTTACATGCTTTATTTTTCCTCTCCGCTTAGCAAGCAAAAGAATACCAACCGTACCAATTGGACGTAATAAAAAGGTTTTGGCCAAAATTCTTGCATCTCGCTCATCGATGAGTACGGTTTGCAATCCCAATTCCTTAGCCCCAACAATAACTTCCAATTCTCCTTCATGCAGCTTTCCGTACAGGGTATTGACTAATCGTTTATTTTTCACCTCAATGACCTGGAAAGTTCCGGTCTCAATCAACTGTTTTAAATCATCACAACCATATGACCTGGTCGATTTGCCATATACAACTTCGTGAAAAACTGCATCAGGAACATATACATCATCGAACAGTTCCCCTAACAGTGATAATTTCCCAAGGATGGATAAACTAATAATAGGCGTCGAGTTAGTAATAATTTTAGCCATCATTCTCCTCTTTAGATGACATCAGCTCACTAATAGCTTGTCGGTCATCTTGCAAATGTTCTTCCGTATATTCCATCCAAGGGAGGTTTTTGGATTTCAATAAGTCAATAAAGTCTTCTAAAGGCATTTCAGCCAGCTCTGCCGCCCGGGCTAATGTTACTTGCTTTTCAGCAAACATTCCGATTGCCAAAGAAACTTTCACCTTTGCATCAATATCTTGTCCCTTGGCACGATTGATAAACGGCAAAAACGTCTTAGGCAGGTTGACTTGAAAATATTCCATCGCCATTTTTTTCACCTCACTGAATTATTATCATTATTGTAATGCATTACGAACAAGGAAGGAAGGGCTTAAACGACCACCTGCTAAAGGAGGATTTTCTATGAATGATGAAAAATCATGAATAGATTCTTTGTGTTGGCACGAATTAAATCTAACCCTGGAGGAAAAACTTGCCCGCGAAGCATGGATGAAAGCAATACTCGATGAGGCAGCTGCCGTCCGTGAAGCGAAACTGCGTGTGCAGGAGGCACGGGAAAAAGCGATACAGGACGAAAAAGAAGAGACAGCACGCAGACTCCTTAAAATGAAAACGGTTGTCCCATCCGTTGCGGGGATCACTAGAGTTACCAAAAAGCAGGTGATTGAAATCCAAAAGGAGATGTAGGATTAAGTAGTCTTATACATGTACGGCAATGGATAGCTGAAGGGAAAATCATAGACACAGAAAATGGTGAGGACTATGATATTGATGAACTGACAATCCTAGACTTTTTAATAGATTTAAGCCTCATCGGGACTGCCTATTGTCTCAGCTTACCTTCTTCCCTGTTAATATCCAGCCAATCAAATCGTCCCGGTTATATAGATGAACCCCATTTGATTTCGCCAATGTCCGAGCAGCTTTTGTATAATAACTATTGGTAATGACCCAGGCTTCAGCTGCATTGTAATGCAGCATGGATGTCCCCACTTCCTGAACCGCTTTGATCCCGACATTGTTTTTATATCTTTTCGCCTGGACAACGATGACCTTTCCCCCTGTGGATGTCAAAACCAAATCTGCTCCGAAATCACCAGTCGACTTCGTTAATCTGACTTTGTATCCCTGCCTCCTAAGCAGTTCCGATAAATATTCCTCGAATTGGCGTCCAGTCATTTCATCAATTTGTTGTATGCCTGATTTAAGCAACTTTTTTTGATGAAAAAACTGTTTAATTATCAATGTGATTGCATACAAAAAAAGCAGCCCAAACAAGGCCATTAAACTTTTTGATAAACTGCTTGTTTTAAAATATGTCCATAATCCCAACAATACAAAGCCCGGGAAAATGATCTCTTCGAACATAGTCTTCTTTTTTCGCATGAAACCCCTCCATTTTTGTGTAATTTCCTTAGTCTGAGTACAATTATATCATTCAACGGTTTGGTTTATTTGGCTATTCTGTAAAGTTTCCAGAATAATGTTTTAAAATGGGTATAGTATTAAGAAAGTTTCGTTTGTTTCCTTTTTATGTCTTTTGTTTCCTTTCTGAATAATTTGTACTGAGGCGAGGGGAGTGAAAAAACATATGGCTGTAAAAACGGGAGCTGTTTTTAAAGGCATCTCTGATGCCATGACCCAATTTGAAAAAGAAAATATCAGTGAAAACGCCAAGCACTATGTACACCTGCTCCATCAATCCATCGAAATCGAACAAGAGAATGAAATGTTTTATCTGGAACTGAACAATGATGAAAAAAATGAAGTAGAACATGTACTTGAAGACATTTTCCGTACTAGATTGCCAGAATATTTGCCGGTAACAGAAGTAGCACAAATCTTGAATGTCACGCCCCAAATGGTAAGAAGATATTGTGCTGAAGGGAAGATACAAGCAAAACAGCGCTCGGAGAATTCCGGCAAATGGCTTATTCCAACAGAACAATTTTTGGCAAAACCTGAATTTGCCAAATACCTTAAACAGAAAGAATTGAATAGAATGCAATCAATGAAAGCAATTGATCTTGTGTTGCAGGGCATTGTCGAAGAAGAGGAAGAGAATTAAATGCCAAACAATTTTCTTTCGGAAAAGAAATAAATGCTGGGTACAAACATTTTCAGATATAAAATAGACTCAAGCTCCCACTATAGAGATGGGGCCAAAAAAATTCCGAAATGGAAAATGGCGAGAGTGAGATTTTTATCCCTCACAAAGTGTTAAGGAGCTTGAAGTCCGATCCTACTCTATGATGAAATTATCCATAAGGTTAGAATAACTAGATATATTTTCTGATGTTACTAATAACCATCAACAGTAGCCGCTTTACGTGCTACGTCATTAATCAATTTCCTTTGCGAATGATCAATTGGCATAGATGTATATTGCAGGTCTTTGCAAGAAATTGTGTAAAGTTCTTTATAAGTGTAAATATATACATGATCAAAAAAATGCTTCATTTTTCTATACTTGTATTCCTCAATAAAACTGATTAAGTTTTGTACCTCAGTCTCTTCCTCATACTCTGCAAATAAAAATAAATTATTTTCATTAAAAAATTGAAACCCGTCTTTATTTAAAGCTTTTAACTTCTTAGTATATGCAGTTTTTGTATCATTACCGGTTCCCCAAACTGCAGCAGGCATTATATACTCAATAATTCCTTCATTGTCTACATTTAAAAACACTTCTTTTTCCCTCAATAAATCTTTCTTTTTAGAAGAAAGGCTATTAAAACTTTTTCCTCTGAGTTCTATAAATTGTGCCAATCCATATCTAATTCGCTCTAACAAAGACCCGGTTACCTCAACACCTATGTCCTTCATCTCGATTTGTATATCCGGCTTATCTTTTAAAAGAGCTCCTTCATATTTTTCAGGATAAAAATGTAATAATACTTGCCTAGCATATTCTTCTCTGTATATTTTTTCATTTAATTTACGTATCGATATCCCTCCAAGATGATCAAATATATCCAGTACAGCAATCATAAGGCTCATTATTTCAGTATCTTATTATTTATCTTAGCAAGTCAGAAAAGTAAAAATACAGTATTACAATGGCTTTAAGGCGGGAAGCTGCTTAGTGCCTATCATCTTGATGTTTTTTTAATATTTTCCCTGCTTTTCCAGCTTTGCCACCTGAGTGTTTAGCCATATAAATGCTCCTTTCACAAAATGGGTATTCTTCACCTGTAAAAAAATCCATCTGCTTAGTTTCTCTTGCATCTTTTTTACATTTTTCACTCTTATAAATAACTCTATCATGAAACACAATATATTGTATATAAAACCTATATTATTCTGCATTTTGTGGTTTAACAAGATGGAATTTGTTATAATAATCATCAAACAAATGTTTCGTCAGGGGGTATAAATGGTGAATAATTATCACTTCTTTGCTCTTATGACCGGTAAACTTTTAGGAGATGGATGCATTACAAAGCAACAGGGTAGAAAGCCCCGCTTTCAATTTATGCACAAGAAGGATGATATGGATTGGGCATGGTATTGCTTCGAAAAATTAAAGGATTTTATTCCGTTAAATCCTCCAGTTTATAAAAGGGTGAATGACAAAAGACTAAGGGAGGGGTTCTCTGAAGCATTTTTTGTACAGTCGAAAACAGACGAGCTAATTACCTTTATGGAATCCATTTGGTATAAAAACCGCAAGAAGGTTTTACCGGTTGATTTTATTGAGAAATACTTCAATGTGGAAGCTCTCGTATGGTGGTATCAGGATGACGGCCATTTAAAACTTGATGCAGGAATCCCAAGAAAAATAGTCTTATCTACCGATAGTTTTACCATTGAGGAGAATAGGTTTCTAATAAAGCTTCTGGAAAGAAAATTCAAGTTGTTGTTTTCATTGGATGGGCAAAATCGACTTATTCTATATGATCAGGTACAAATTATATATTTCCTACAACTGGTAAAACCTTTTATACATCCCACCATGAATCATAAGCTTATTTATAACATGCCGCTTAAACAACTGCCGCTCAGAACTACCATCTATTTATCCAGCAATATTGTTTTAATAAAGCCCACCAGAGAAATTAACGAGGCATTACATAAGCTTAAACAGTTAGACATTTTGAATACAGAACCCCATTTACTTCTTCAATTTTACAAAGAAAATATTAATTGGTTGAGAAGAAAGAGAATACTTAATTCATACCAAATAAAGATTAGTGAACATAACCGATTCAACCTAAGCGTTATTCGCCAAAGCACAGGATTATCAATAAGTCAGGCTGCGGAATGGTGCTTTAAACAAAGTTAGAGTGCCACCATGCCGCTATACTAGGCACCCTACTCAACCTAGTTGGCTGAATGACGCCATTAAACTAAAATCGAATTCGCCAAGATGTCCCCCAATTAATCGCAAATCACAACCTTCTGTGCATATTTCTCGCGTTTATTTCCACTAGCAGTAATCAATTCTATTTGGTTAGTAATATTGGATGTATTTGCCAAGTACATTTTTTTGCAATACAACACGTTTCGTTTGCACCTTGAGCCATGAAAAAATCCTCCAACACCGGGCGTGTTTTATGGAGTTCTGATTGTGACAGCATTTATCCTTATTGTTCTGCACGTTCCCTTTCGTAACGTTCAGTTATAATTCTTTTAAAGTTATCCCATTCATTAAGAACTTCTACCATCTGTTCATTAATGTCAACTATAGTCGGAACATACAGGTTACTTATTGCTGATTGAATTGTAATTTCTATGGTTTCATCCCACATATCTATTTTCCTAGAATGGAAACCCTTATAGTCAGGATTAGCAATGTCTCCAATTTCCCCGGCAACATGGTTTAACTTGGTAAGGAAATCAAAATAATATTTACGGTTTAACCCATCATAGAATGGTCCTTTCCAACGATTCCAATGCTCAGTTAAAGTGTCAACTAAAATTGCCCAGCCATTATGAACTCTATTATAAGACAAAGTCTCTTCATCTATTTTTTTTAACCGTTCTATTATGTCATTAATGTTGTTCATTTCTTTATATTCATTAGATGTAATAGCGAATTTATATTTTTTTAGTTCCTTGGGGCTTGTTTCTTTAGATAAATCCTTAACATCCTTAATTCCAAATACTCCAATAACAATTCCAAGAGCAAGGATTGTAAAACCGTCGCCGAGCAAGGTTGTATATTTAAAGATAATAGTTTCAGAAAGAAACATGAATAGCAACGATGTCAAGAAGCACAAAAAGGCAATTATTAAAGAGGCATTTTGTGCCTTTTTATATTTAAGAATTTCAAAAAGATCTGCGATGCTTGTTAAAGCGGCAACGGCAGAAAATAAAACAATAACGACTCCTGACACACTGACCCCCAAAAAACGTAACACTGCTACTATTAAGAGATATATTCCTATTCCAATAACAAAATAGGGCGTTTTCAAAGTAACCCCTCCATTTTTTCCCAAGCTATACTTTTTCAATTAAAAGAGACCCTAGCATAACTAGAGTCCCCTTTAATTCTTTTAACGAAGAAGCTGTAAAACTCCCTGCGGCTGCTGATTTGCTTGAGCCAACATCGCTTGCGCTGCTTGAGAAAGGATGTTGTTCTTGGTGAATTCCATCATTTCTTTCGCCATCGTGCGAACATTTGCTTTCACAAATGACCAGACTATATCTTCACCCTCTAGGATTCTAGTAGGGGTCGGGCACTTCGGATCCACAATGCTGATGGACATTGTTTCACCTATGGATTTCATCATCGTAGCAAAGCCTTAGATGGTCTATCCTAGTCGTTGAACCTTCTCCACTCTTTCGAGACAGGAGCTTGGCTGCTGATTGCCCAATCTTTTCTTTTTTCACACCATCACGGTTGTCGTTTCCAACTTCGTTGTGGTAAGAAAAGCTCTAAGGGGTTTCCAGCAATTCACCCGATCATAATCGCTAGCCGTTACCAGCTAGGACGACTGTGCTTGTTACTGTCTAAGCAGCTAAAGCATAATCTACGTCACGGATACGTGATTCGGCTGCACTTAAATTCTCTGAAGATGTACCCAGATTATTTATAGTGTGTTCTAAACGATTCTGGTAAGCACCAAGCTTTGAACGCTCAGCAGACACTTTTTCAATTGCATCATTGATAGTAGTGATAGCTGAGTCAGCAGCACTTTGGGTAATAATACCACCAGAGGCAGTAGAAGGATCAAAGTCATCAGCATCGACGTCAACAGTTAGATCATTAATGGATAAACCGGTTGTGGACATATCAGCTATTGAAAGTTCAATGCTTTGGCCTTCATTAGCACCGATGTGGAATTTACCAGTAAAGCTTCCATTTAACAATGTCTTGGTGTTAAATTCTGTATCTCCAGAAATACGATCAATTTCTTCTAGTAATTGATTAAATTCTTTTTGAAGTTCTGTTCTGTCTACTTCATTATTCGTATCATTAGCAGACTGTACTGCCAATTCACGCATACGCTGAAGGATGCTGTGTGTTTCGTTCAATGCACCTTCTGCAGTTTGGATTAAAGAAATGCCATCTTGTGCGTTCTTCGTAGCCATGTCCAAACCACGAATCTGTCCGCGCATTTTTTCAGAAATTGCTAGTCCTGCAGCGTCATCTCCTGCACGGTTGATACGAAGGCCTGAAGAAAGCTTTTCCAAAGAGCCTTTTACTGCTGTGTTGTTTGCTGATAGCTGGCGGTATGTGTTTAACGCCGAAATATTGTGATTGATGATCATAATCAATCAACCTCCCTGTTTTGTTTTACAGGCACATCCCTTTGCCTGTTTGATTTATTACAACCTGGATAGGTTATAACCGATTTTTGCGCTGCTCCCCGTAAATCTCTTCACGGTAGATCTGAATGTGTTTTGGAGCTTCGATTTTCAAGCGAAGCATGCCGTCATCCTTGATTACTTCTATTCGCATTTGGGTGTCATCCTGGCTGTTCTCCAAGATGATCGCTTCTCCCACTTTTCTTCCTACTACCAACGCCATGGCTGATCATCCTCCCTGATGATTCACTATTTATATCGGCAGGGCCATGGAATGTTTAACGTTTTTGATAAAATTTTTTCCTTCAAATTAAAAACGCTCCATCCCTCAAGGACGAGCGTTTCATTTTTATGATTTTACTGCCGGTGAGACGAGTTTTCCCGTACCTGCAAATTTCTTCTGAAAAGCCCGGTACGCCCTGCCGTTCCAATAAAAGAAGTAACTGATCGGGCCGCCGCGCTTCATGATTTTTTTTGCCAGTGCCCTGACGCTGGCCTGCTTGTTCACTTTGCGGTCGGAAAGATAAACTCCAAGCAAACCGCGGTTGATCAGCTTGTGGAATTTCCTGTCAGGCAAATGTTTCGTGTGCCTATCGGCTTCCTCAATGAAATGGATGAAGCGGTTCAGCATTTCCTCTTCATTTTTATAATAAAAACAGAAGTTCAAGTCCCCGCCTTCCCTGTCCTCATCCTGATCAATGAAATAATCAAGCAAAATATGGAGCCCTTGAATATACGGAAAGTACCCTTCACGGATCATTTCCGCATGCTCTTCTTCGAAATCGTCTCTCAAAGCATAGGAAACGAGGCAAAAAATGCCGAGCGTCGATCCCGAACAGGCTGAAAATTCATGCCAACCCATCTTTGGAAGAACGCGCTCGTGTTCGGCAAACCACTTCTTGAGACGCTCTTCCCTTTCTTCCTTGCAAACATGCTTATGTATTTGCAAATCGCAATAATACCTGCAAAGTTCAAGCAAGTGAGGCTTGATGATTTCATAATGAGGCACCCTGTCAAGGACAGACTGGCACGTTTTCATCAAATCGGCCAAATATTCTCCGTCGTCTTTGTCATCACGAAAGCGATAATAATCCCGCTCCGATGCGCCCACCGTCAATGCGTCTTCCATGGATTCATGCAGAGCCGCAAAATCCTCCGGATCCAGTGAAGTGCTCCTGTCGCACAGATTATCCAAATAATCGCTGATCGTCTGATAAGCCACGATGAATTTAACGGCATCCTGTTTATGTTCCAAAGCGGCAAGGGCCAAGATTGCCCCGCCTTCGCAGTGAAAAGTTTTATATTGTATACTTGCCTGAGCCTGCCGTCTCAGCTCCTCGTTTGGAATCGCTCCCGCCCGCTCTTTCCAGTAGGATAACTCCATATGAACTGCCGGCATGATTTCCCGGTAGACCTTATTCATGAGCGATATAGGATGGGTTGGCAGCATAAATGATATCACCTGACTTACTTTTTATTATTGAAGAAGCCGCAGCCGAAGTTCGGCAAAGCTTTTTGCATAGTCAAAAATCATTTCTCTTTCCGGTTCATTGAATATTTCATGATAACATTTCGGCCATTCCTTATAAAGCTTTTCGGATATGGAAAGCCCGTTAAACCAATTTTGCACATCGATTTTATTCACAATTTTATCATCTCCGCCCTGCATAACCAAAAGAGGAACATCAGGAAAATTCGAAATGTTTGTGAAGGCTTCTTTCATCGCCTTTAAAAGCTCCCTGTACCAGCGGACCGAAACCTTCGTCACAAACAGGCTGTCATTCAATGCGCGGTCTTTCGCATCGCGGTTGCGCGTGGCAAGGTCCACATCCAAATGACTGTCTACCTTCAGCTCGGGAGCAATCCAATTCAGGCCGACTGACAACGCGTTGATCGGCATAGGCGGATAGTTGGCTAACCCAAGGCACGGTGATGACAGGATCACTCCTGCTATATCCTGTTTTTCTTCCTGAAGCAGCCTGATGACTGTCAAACCGCCCATGCTGTGTCCAAGAAGAAAAACGGGCAAACGATATTTCAGCGCTTCCTGTAACCACTTCTTCACTTCCGTCACATACTCATCAAATGAATCAATATGCCCTCTGTGCGATCTTGTTGTCAGCCCCTGGCCCGGCAGGTCCCCCATCACGACGTGAAAACCGCTCAACACCCACATATTCCTAAGCCAGCTGTAACGCCTGTGATGCTCCATAGCTCCATGGACAATGATGATGACGCCCCTGGCTTTTCCTTCCGCTTCCCATTTCCGCATTATCCAGACTCCTTTTCCCATTCATCTAATGCTATTCTACCCTTTTTCTGCCAAAGAATCTCTCTTATACATAGAGGCCTACGCAGTTTTTCGCTATGATAGAATTATAAAGTTAATGAAAGGATGTTTGTTATGGCTGTCTACCCATATAAGGGAAAGTCTCCCAAGATTCCTTCTTCGGTATTTATCGCCGATTATTCCACCATTACGGGGGATGTCGTCATCGGGGAGAATTCCAGCGTTTGGTTCAACTGTACAATCAGGGGTGACGTAGCTCCAACCATTATTGGAGAAAAAGTCAATATTCAGGACAATTCCGTCCTGCATCAAAGTCCGGGAAACCCTCTGATCATTGAAGATGAAGTCACAGTTGGGCACCAGGTGATTTTGCATAGCTGCGTCATAAGGAAAAAAGCTTTGATCGGCATGGGGTCCATCATTTTGGACAAAGCGGAAATCGGAGAAGGAGCGTTTATCGGGGCCGGAAGTCTTGTGCCGCAAGGAAAAGTCATCCCTCCAAACACCGTCGCTTTCGGGCGTCCGGCCAAAGTGATCCGGGAAGTGAACGAAGAAGACCGTGCCGAAATGATCCGCATTTCAAAGGAGTATGCCGAAAGAGGCCTCTATTATCAAGCTATGCAAAAAGATACATAAAGGTTCAAATACTTTTCACACAAAACAGTGGAATGTTGTCCTTATTTGCCGATGTAATTCATAATGGAGTATTTAAAAAAGGAGATTCTATATGAATGCATGGCCAATTTCGTTAGCTGTAATTTCTGGTTTTGTACTCATTCTTCTTTTGGGAAAACGAAGTTCTTCCAAGGCGTTTGTTGCCTTTTTTATAGCTGTTTGCACATTCATTCTCGTTCTATTTAATACGATTGATGAGGCAGATAATCAAAAAGCAACGGCATCCCAGGAAATTCAGCAAAACAATGATATTCAGCTGGTTGAAATAAAAGATAAGGTTTTATTGGACTTCCCCGTCATTGAGCAGCTGCCTGAGCTTCCTCGCGGCTGTGAAGTCACTTCACTTGCCATGCTCCTTGAAAGCGCAGGAACAAAGGTTGATAAAATGACGCTTGCCAAAGAAGTGAAGAGAGATCCGGCTCCTTACGCAGTGAAAAATGGAAAAGTATATTTCGGAAATCCCCATAGAGGATTTGTGGGGGATATGTATGACTTCAGCAAGCCGGGGCTTGGCGTATACCACGAACCCATCATGGAGCTGGGGGAAAAGTATCTGCCTGGAAGACTGGTGAATTTGACGGGTGAGTCGTTTGAGGAATTAAAAATTCCGCTGTCTGACGGGAGGCCTGTTTGGGTCATCATCAATGCCGAATACCGCGAGCTGCCTGATTCTTATTTTGAAACATGGGAAACCGATTCCGGGCCTGTTAAAATTACAAAGAAAGAGCATTCCGTCCTGATCACGGGGTACGATCAAAAAAATATATACTTCAATGACCCCCTTACAGGAAAGAAAAACAAAAAAGCACCCATCGGCGATTTCGAGAAATCGTGGGTGCAAATGGGCAGCCAGGCGCTCACCTATAATTATGAGTGAGCAACTGCTGCCATTTCTTTTTCAAAATTGTATCGTTCCTCTATAAATACCGCATGCCAGACCATGAATACAAGCACCGTCCAAATTTTGCGGCTGTAATCCATTTTCCCCTGGCAATGATCTTCCAACAGTTTCAAAACATACTGTTTGTTGATCAAATGGTCCGTTTCGCTGTTTTTAATGATATCCTTCGCCCAGTCATACATTTCATCCTTCAGCCAGTGACGGATCGGCACCGGGAAGCCGAGCTTCTTGCGGTTCAACACATGGTCCGGGACAATTCCTTCCGCCGCTTTTCTCAAAACATATTTTGTTGTTCCGTTTGCGGTTTTGAGGCTCGTTGGAATTGTGGAAGCCAATTCGAATACCTTTATATCAAGGAATGGCACCCTGAGTTCGAGTGAGTGAGCCATCGTCATCCGGTCCGCTTTCAGTAAAATATCGCCTCTCATCCAAGTGTGGATATCGATAAACTGCATCCGTTCAACAGGGGCATATCCTGCCGATTCTGCATAAAGCGGCTTTGTCACATCAAGATAGCTGATATCAGGATGGAAATGATTTAACAATTCTTTTTTCTCGTCTTCCAAAAACATTTTTGCGTTTCCGATATAGCGCTCTTCCATCGGTGTTACACCGCGCTCAATAAAGCTTTTTCCTTTAACGCCTTCAGGCAATGTTTTGGCGAGCGACCTCAAAAGAGCCTTGCCCACTTCCGGAATTTTATCGAACATTTCAAGAGATTGCGGCTCCCTGTAAATATTATATCCGCCAAAAAGCTCATCTGCTCCTTCTCCTGAAAGAACGACCGTTACATGCTTCCTTGCTTCTCTTGCAACAAAATAGAGCGGTACGCAGGCAGGATCAGCGAGAGGATCATCCGCATGCCACATAATTTTAGGCAGCTCTTGCATGTATTCCTCCGGGCTGATCACATAGCTGATATTTTCAACGCCAAGCCTGTCAGCTGTCTCTTTTGCTACATCAATTTCGCTGAAGCCGTCGCGTTCAAACCCGACCGAGAATGTTTTAATGTTCGGATGGAACTGTTTAGCAATTGAAACGATGATGGAAGAATCGATTCCGCCGGAAAGGAATGAACCGACCGGCACATCACTGCGCATATGGATATTGACCGAGTCAAACAAAACATCCCTGATTTCCTTGATGAAATCTTCTTCGGGCTTATGCTGGACCGGCTTAAAGTTTGCTCTCCAGTAGCGGTTAATGTTCATGGATTCGCCCGGTTTTTTCGTAAAATAATGGCCGGGCTCAAGCTTCTTAATATGGCGGGTCATCGTTTCCGGCTCCGGAACAAACTGATAGGTCATATATTGCTGAAGAGCTTCGGTATTCAGTTCTTTTTTATCCATGGCAAGCAGGATGCTTTTCTTTTCTGATGCAAAAAACGAACGGTCTTCTTCCTCTATATAAAAGAAAGGCTTGATTCCAAACGGATCCCTTGCTCCGAACAATTCCTGTTCTTCCTTATCCCAAATCAAAAAGGCAAACATGCCGCGTAGTTTTTCCACGGCTTTTTCTTTTAAATCACTGAACAAAGCGATAATGACTTCAGTATCTGAGTCTGTTTCAAATGTGTATCCTTTTTTTGCCAGCTCTTCACGAAGCTCGACAAAGTTATATACTTCTCCATTAAAAATAATCCAATAGCGCTCGTTTTCATAAGAAAGCGGCTGGCTTCCGCTCTCAATATCGATGATGCTCAGCCTGCGGAAGCCGAACTGGACATATTCATCCTGAAAATATCCTTCATCATCAGGTCCGCGGTGAGTGATAATATTGTTCATTTGCTGAAACTTTTGGTCAGTCTTTGCTTCTTCTCTTGCATGATGATGCATGCACCCGATAAAACCGCACATGTAAGTGTCACCTACTTAATAAGATTCAAGCGTTGTGAGTATAATCTGCACACCTTTTTTATATTATCATTATTTGCCTCACTTTGGCAGTTTTATTGCGATAAATTTAGAAAAACGTAAGCGAACTCTGATTAGAAAAGTGGAAGATGTCTGATTAGCGGATTTTCGGAAGGCATTCCGGGTCTATGACTACCGAACATGCGGTCAAACCCGATACTCGGGAGGTATTGCGGGTCTATGCCTACCGAACATGCGATCAAACCTGATACTCGGAAGGCATTCCGGGGCTATGACTACCGAACATGCGATCAAACCTGATACTCGGGAGGCATTGCAGGTCTTTACTGCAAAAATAGGGGTACCCAAGAATTGCAAGCCTTCCATTCAAAAAGCGAAGATGCCGATCGCACCTTCGCCTTTTTCTTTAAATTGATGTAGAGCGGATCAGCGCCTCCGCTTTGTCCGTTCTTTCCCATGGCAGATCAATATCCGTACGGCCAAAATGGCCATATGCCGCTGTCTGGCGGTAAATCGGCCTGCGCAGATCGAGCATGAGGATGATGCCGGCCGGACGAAGGTCGAAGTTTTCCCTGATGGCCTTCACAAGCTTTTCTTCCGAAACTTTTCCTGTACCAAAAGTGTCGACCGAAATGGAAACAGGCTGCGCAACACCGATCGCATAGGCAAGCTGCACTTCGCATTTATCGGCAAGTCCTGCTGCTACAATGTTTTTGGCAACGTAGCGAGCAGCATAGGCAGCAGAGCGGTCAACTTTAGTGGGGTCCTTTCCTGAGAAAGCTCCTCCGCCATGGCGGGCATATCCGCCATACGTATCAACAATAATTTTTCTTCCTGTCAGCCCCGCATCACTTTGCGGGCCGCCGATTACAAAGCGTCCGGTCGGATTAATGAAGTATTTCGTTTCATCATCAAGCAGTTCCGCAGGCACGACAGGTTTGATGACATGTTCCTTAATATCCGCTTTGATCTGCTCAAGTTCGACTTCAGGGTGATGCTGAGTGGACAAAACGATCGTATCAATTCGCACCGGTTGGTTATTTTCGTCATATTCAATAGTGACTTGGGTTTTTCCATCAGGCCTTAAATAAGAAAGAATGGATTCTTTCCGCACATGGGCCAGCCTTCTTGAAAGTTTATGAGAAAGTGAAATAGGCAGCGGCATAAGCTCCTCGGTCTCATTGCACGCAAAACCGAACATGAGGCCCTGGTCCCCTGCACCGATCGCCTCGATTTCCTCTTCGCTCATATTCCCCTCTCTTGCTTCAAGAGCCGTGTTCACTCCTGCTGCTATATCAGGAGACTGCTCGTCGATGGATGTGATGACCGCACACGTTTCAGCATCAAATCCATATTTCGCACGTGTATAACCGATTTCTTTAATTGTGTCACGGACAATCTTCGGAATATCCACGTAAGTCGTCGTCGTAATTTCTCCGGCAACGAGCACCAGCCCTGTAGTCACGGATGTTTCACAGGCAACCCGGGCATTGGGATCTTCTTTAAGAATCGCATCCAATATCGCATCAGATATTTGATCACAAATCTTATCCGGATGTCCTTCTGTAACAGACTCTGAGGTAAATAAATGCCGAATTTTAGACATCAAAGCTCCTCCTTTTGGTGCGTGTTCAAAAAGCTGCCAAACAAGCCAACAAAGAGATTCGCCGCTCATCATTTGGATTTTTTGAACAACCTCTTTTACAGTGATAAAATAATTTTATACATTCAACGGTACTCTGTCCTTTTTATAGAAGCACATTTGATTAAAATAAAAAACCTTTCCTGACATGAAGTTGAGGAAAGGTTTAGTTGATGTGTTCCGAGCCTTTCACTCTTATCGCCCAAGGCTTTTCGCCTTGCTACAGGTAAGCACCTTTCCGTCTGCAAAGCAGGACGGCAGGTTGCCGGGCTTCAAAGGACCTGTTTCCTCCGCCATCTCAGGATAAGAGTATCCGTTCAACTCAAAATCATAACTTACATCATAAATCAATGTCAACCGGGAAAGTTAAGAAATAGGCTTATTTTTACCATTCCCTTCAAAAATAAAATCCATTTAGTCAAATCCTGTTCAAGAAATAATGCAAAATTAGTATAGACTAATCAATTAAATGTGTTATACTATTTCTCAAGTAAACGTAAAGTTAAATATTTAAACAAAGGAAGGGTAAACATATGAGTTCAGTAGGCATCAAAAGCGAATTAGCGCAATTATTGAACGGACAGAACGTTCATACGCAGTTATCAGTACCACAGCTTGTCGAGAAGGTCCTGAGCCGTAAAGAAGGGGTTCTGACAACTTCTGGTGCCGTTCGTGCCGAAACTGGTAAATATACAGGCCGCTCCCCTGAAGACAAATTCATCGTTGATGAACCGTCTGTCACAGACAAGATCGATTGGGGTTCTGTGAACCAGCCGATTTCATCTGAGGTATTTGAAAAACTGTATTCAAAAGTTGTTTCCTACTTACAGGAAAGGGAAGAAATCTTCGTATTTAAAGGATTTGCAGGTGCTGATGAAAAATACCGCCTGCCGATTCAGGTCATCAACGAATATGCCTGGCACAACTTGTTTGCCCACCAATTGTTCATCCGCCCTACCGGCGAAGAATTGGCTGACCATGAATCGAAATTCACTGTCATCTCTGCACCCGGGTTTAAAGCAGATCCTGCAGTTGACGGTACAAAATCAGAAACATTCATCATCGTCTCATTCGAGCGCCGTATCGTATTGATCGGCGGTACAGAATATGCAGGCGAAATGAAAAAATCCATTTTCTCCGTCATGAACTACGAACTTCCGGAGGCGGATATTTTATCCATGCACTGCTCCGCGAACGTTGGCGCTGAAGGCGATGTCGCCCTCTTCTTCGGACTGTCCGGAACAGGTAAAACAACCCTTTCAGCCGATCCGAACCGCCGCTTGATCGGCGATGACGAGCACGGCTGGTCTCCAAACGGCGTTTTTAACGTCGAAGGCGGATGCTATGCAAAAACAGCAGGATTATCTTACGAAAAAGAACCGCAAATCTATAATGCCATCACATTCGGCTCTGTTTTGGAAAATGTCATTGTCGATCCGGAATCACGCGAGCCTCTTTATGATGACACATCACTGACTGAAAATACAAGGGCTGCATACCCAATCCAAGCCATCGACAATATCGTGGAACCAAGCATTGCGGGACATCCATCTGTCATCGTATTCTTGACAGCTGACGCATTCGGAGTATTGCCTCCAATCAGCAAGCTGACAAAAGAGCAGGCAATGTACCACTTCCTTAGCGGTTTCACATCCAAGCTTGCCGGAACAGAGCGCGGAGTCACTT
Source organism: Siminovitchia fortis (assembly GCF_007681465.1). Classification (NCBI taxonomy): domain Bacteria; kingdom Bacillati; phylum Bacillota; class Bacilli; order Caryophanales; family Bacillaceae; genus Siminovitchia; species Siminovitchia fortis. The sequence continues at coordinate 3,558 of NZ_VEKZ01000045.1, read as the reverse complement.
CACCTGAAGCAACATTCTCCACATGCTTCGGTGCACCGTTCCTGCCTCTTCCTGCAGCACGTTATGCAGAAATGCTCGGTAAGAAAATCGATGAGCACGGCGTTCAAGTTTTCCTCGTCAACACTGGCTGGACCGGGGGCTCATACGGCGTAGGCAAGAGAATGAATCTTGCTTACACTCGTGCCATGGTTCAGGCTGCTTTAAACGGCGAGCTTGATAACGTGGAAACAGCGAAAGATGAAGTATTCGGCCTTTCCATTCCGCTTCACGTACCAGGTGTACCTGACGAAGTATTGCAGCCGATCAAAACATGGGACGACAAAGATGCATACAGAGCAAAAGCAAAAGAACTTGCAGGAAAATTCAAAGATAACTTCAAAAAGTTTGACCATGTCGACAAATCCATCGCTGAACTGGGTGGGCCGGCTGTGAAATAAAATAAAATAAAAGTCAACTGCACCTTCAATTGTGCCTACAATAAAAGGTGCGGTTTTTTTATGTCGGATTGGTAATACTTTTAACACAATTTCAGGAGTCACAAACCACTGGAAAAGTTATAATAAATATTAAATGAGCTTTAAAACTTAACATTCAGGCCCGGTATCTAATGCCCTACCAAGGGCTGGTTCATCGAAACCGGGCATTGGCTACGCGGCCCAATGACCGCGGAATGATGTTCATGTTAAGTTCATTTGATACAGAAAGTGATTATTACATAATAGAGCAATCAAAGTGGAGGGGATTAAATGGCAACTACTTTAAATCGAAGCAACTTACTGGATGATCAAGTTCTTTTGGAGGACTGGCTTGTTGCTTGCCGTTCCGTTGATGTGAAAGAGCAGCCCATCCAAATTAAATTGATGGGTGAAAGATTGGTTATTTTTAGGAACAGCAAAGGCGTGCATGCTTTCAAGGATCTGTGCTGCCACCGCGGTGCGGCCTTATCTTTGGGAGAAGTGAAGAATGATTGCATCGTCTGCCCTTACCACGGCTGGGAATACGATGAAACCGGCGCTTGCGTCCACATCCCGCAGTTGCCGGAAGGCCGGAAAATTCCAACACAGGCAAAAGCCTTCAAATACAGCTGTACAGAAAAGTACGGGCTAATCTGGGTCAATTTTGCAGGAAACGAGCCGGAGATGTTCCGCCATTCCGAATCGGAAGACGACTCTTTCCATCATGTCATTTGGGGACCACAAGAAGCAAAAGCGAAGCCGCCGCGCGTTGCGGAAAACTTCCTTGATGTCGGCCATCTTGCCGTTGTTCACGAAGGCTCCCTAGGATCTGAAGAACACCGCGAAATCAAAGACTATAAAGTCCACGAAAAAGATGGACGGATCTATTCAGATGAAATCCCTGTCTACCAGCCTGACGCGGATGGGACCGGCAAAGCGAAGGTTATGTATTATACGTATGAAATCCTTCGCCCTTGTACGGTGAAATTTTCCAAAAGAGATCCTGAAGATGACTCAATTATGTCCATTACATTTACCATCAGGCCCGTCGATGAGGAGACTTCCGTCGCATACGCTATCGAATCATTTAATTATGATACGGGATTGACGGATGAACAGATCGTTTCCTTCCAAGATGAAATCTTTGAAGAGGACAAGCCAATCATCGAAAACCAAAAGCCGGAAGAGCTGCCACTTGATTTACAAGTCGAATTGTCGCTAGTATGCGACCGCATGAGCATCGCCTATCGGCAGTATTTGAAAAAGCTTGGTGTGAAATTGGGTGTGGAATAACGGTTGGAATTGTGATCGAGCAATGAACACTGATACTCGGTTGGGTACCTTGCTGCCTGAACCTTCATAAAGTGAGCTGGGACATCTAATGCTGAAAACTCCCGATGCAGCGGAAAAAGGAAATACTCAGGGGGCCAAGCGCGTTTACCTACCGAGCCAGAGGAAAAAAGATTAATCAGGAGGCTAAGCGCCTGTTCACCTACCGAAGCAGCGGAAAAACTGAATGTACGGTAAGCTAAGCTGCCCGTCACCTTACATACATTTAAATTTATTCGCCCTTTAAAAGAAAAAACCGTCAAGAAAGCAACGAAAGCTGCTCCTTGACGGTTTTGTTAATTGGCCGGAAAATACAACATCTGTAAAATAAAAATCACAGCGAATAAGTAGATGATCCAATGAATTTCTTTCCCTTTTCCGGTAGCTAATTTTAATAATGGATAAGTAATAAAGCCGATAGCAATCCCCGTTGCTATGCTTGATGTCAATGGCATGGCCATGATGACTGCAAAAGCCGGAAAAGCTTCATCGAACTTTTTCCATTTAATATGTGCCAGCCCGTCCATCATTAAACAGCCGACGATGATCAAGACAGGTGCTGTAATTGCCGCCACATTGGCAATAGCCCCGATGATCGGAGTGAAGAAGATGGATACGGCAAAAAATCCTGCCACAACAACAGTCGTCAGTCCTGTTCTTCCGCCCGCAGCCACTCCGGCTGAAGATTCGATATAGGCGCTTGAAGGGCTTGTCCCGAATGTTGACCCTACCATTGTTGCGGCCGCATCTGCAAACAAAGCCGGCTTAGCCCTTGGCAAGTGCCCGTTTTTCATGAAGCCGCCTTGTTCCGCAACCCCTATGATTGTCCCCGTCGTCTCAAAGATGGTTACCAACAGGAACGCGAATAATACCGAATAAATTCCTTGCTTGAAGACGCCAACTATATCCAAATCGAAGAAAACAGGTGTCGGCGGAGCGGATACCCATCCTGTGAATTCCAGCTGCCCAGTAAAATAGGCGATGAGCCCGGTGGCGGCCATTCCTAAAAATAATGCTCCTTTAATTTTTCTTGCCATCAATATCAGTGTAATAAAAAGTCCCACAATCGTTAAGGCTGTCATCGGATCGCGGATATTACCGAATTCAATGATATTTGCCTCGCCCGGGACAACAAGCCCGGACATCGTAAAGCCTAAAAATGCGATAAATAAGCCGATGCCGGCAGTGATTGCATACTTTAATGATTCAGGAATAGCACTGATTAATGTCTCCCTGAACTTTGTCAGGCTCAACAGGGCAAATATCGCCCCTGCCAGAAACACCGCGCCGAACACAACCTGGTACGAAATCCCCTGAGAAGCCACCACACTCGCAAAATAGGCATTCAAGCCCATCCCCGGAGCAACGGCAATCGGATAATTGGCAAAGAACGCCATAATCAACGTTCCGATAATGGACGAAATAATCGTCGCCATAAATACTTGTTCGAATGGGACGCCAGCAGCAGCATGAACAGCCGGGTTTACCACGATAATGTATGCCATCGTGAAAAACGTGGTTACGCCCGCTGTCAATTCTGTCCGGGCGTTTGTTTTGTTTTCCTTCAGTTTAAAAAGAGCCATTCAATACACCTCCTGAAATTGAGAAAACTTTTTAACCTCTTTGGCTAAAAGGTTTACATAAGGAAAATACCTTACTATTTTCAATGTATAAGAACACCTAATATCAAAAAGCAATTAATTATAACATAGGTAGAGTAGAAAACAGGAATTAGATATTGCCTTCTTTGTCCTCGGGTTTCAGGGTGTTCCAC
>NZ_VEKZ01000044.1:0-34224 GCF_007681465.1 Siminovitchia fortis | reverse complement strand
TCGTAAAACGGATCGAAATGGCGTGTTCCCATTTTGTTCGCCCACAAACATTTTACTCATACTTGAAGGGAGATTGACGATGACTAAGGAATACAAACTATTTATCGAGGGTAAGTGGACAGATGCCGTTTCAGGCAAAACATTTGAAACTTACAATCCGGGGACGGGGGAAGTGAATGCTGTCGTCGCGGAAGCCGGAAAGGAAGATGTTGACCGCGCTGTCCAGGCGGCAAGAAACGCTTTTGAATCCAATGAATGGAAAAACATGCCGCCGGGGGAAAGAGGAAGGCTTCTGTTCATGGCAGCCCTTAAGATGAGGGAAAAGATTGAGCACCTCGCAGAGGTAGAGTCAAGGGAATGCGGTTTGACGATAAAAGAGACTCAATTCATCGCGTTGCCGGCAACCATCGATGTGCTTGAGTTTTACGCAGGTCTTGCGAACAAAGTACAGGGGGAGACACTCGCTTCGCCGCCTGACCGGCTGAATTATACGATCCGGGAGCCGCTTGGTATCATCGGGGCAGTGGTACCTTGGAATTTCCCTTTGATGCTTGCCATGTGGAAAATCGCACCTGCACTTGCGGCCGGAAATACGATTGTTCTTAAGCCTGCTGAACAGACACCTTCCAGCTTGCTTGAATTAATGGAAATCTTCCAGGAAGCTGGCATTCCGGATGGAGTCATCAACGTTGTTCCCGGGTTTGGAAAGGAAGCAGGAAGCGCTCTGGTGTCACATCCTGGCATAGACAAAATTGCTTTTACAGGATCTACCGCTACAGGAAGGTTCATTATGCGGGCTGCAAGCCAACATTTGAAACCGTTGTCACTTGAGCTCGGCGGAAAGTCGCCAAATATTATTTTTGAAGACGCTAACCTTGCAAATGCGGTGAGGATGGCTGCATTCGGAATTTATTTTGCACAGGGACAGGTTTGTGCGGCGGGTTCCCGCATCTTTGTCCAGGATTCCATTTATGATGATTTCATGGATGCATTTGTCAAGCAGGCAAAATCTATCAAAGTCGGCAACCAATTGGATATGGCCACACAAATGGGGCCGCAAATTTCACAAGCACAGCTTGAAAGAATTGAAGATTATGTGGCAGCAGGACTGGATGAGGGAGCCAACTTGCTGACAGGGGGGGGAAAGGCTTGCTTCGAGAGACGGGTTTTTCTATACGCCGACCATTTTGGAAAACGTATCAAATGAAATGAGAATTGCACAGGAAGAAATTTTTGGACCGGTCGCTTCCGTGATCCGATTCAAGGATGAAGAGGATGCTTTAAGAAAAGCGAATGACACGATTTACGGATTGGCTGCAGGCGTTTGGACGAACGATATTAAACGCGGCCACCGGATGGCGAGAGGGCTCAAATCCGGAACCGTTTGGCTCAATACTTACAGCCTCTTAGACAGTGCCGCTCCATTCGGCGGGACCAAACAAAGCGGTTTCGGCCGTGAACTGGGTATCCAGGCGATGGATATGTACACGGAAACAAAGCATGTCTGGGTTGACTTAAATCCTGATGCTATCGATTGGTACGGCGCTTAAGCCGTACCTCACCAGCGAAAATTATTTTATAGAAGAAATTTTGGGGAGGAATTTATCAATGACTAAATCATTAGCAGCTAATATCAGTGTAGAAGAATTACGCGAACTGGATAAGAAGCACTATCTGCATCCGATCACTCCATTAAAGCAGCAGCAGGCTGAGGGACCTGAACTTATTTTTAAAAGTGCGAAAGGATTACGCATTACAGATGTACAAGGAAATGAATTTATTGATGGAGTCTCGGCCTTGTGGAATGTGAATGTCGGCTATGGCCGCCAAGAACTTGCTGAAGTTGCAAGGGAACAAATGATGAATCTCTCGTACGCATCGTCATTTTTCAATCAATCTCATGAGAATGTTATCCGCCTTGCGGAAAAATTGGCAAAGATCGCTCCAGGAAAGCTGGATGTCAGCTTCTTTACTTCTGGAGGATCTGAATCAAATGAGACAGCATTTAAAATTGTAAGGCATTATTGGAAGCTGAAAGGTAAAGCGGAAAAAAGTAAAATCATCGCCTTAGAAAACGGCTATCACGGAGTAGCCATGGGAACTACAAGTGCTACTGGTGTTCCGGTATTTAAAGATATGATTACAGAAGTTGCGCCTGGCTTTTTGCATGCAATTCCATATCTGACTGAGTGTGAAAAAGGAGATAAATCACATCCGGATTATGAACGCAGCTTAAGGGGGATTATTGAGAGGGAAGGTTCGGAAACGATAGCGGCTGTTATTATGGAACCTGTTCAAGGTGTAGGCGGGGTTAATATACCACCGGAAGGCTATTTACAAGCTGTTCGTGACTTATGTGATGAGCAAAATATCTTGATGATCACTGATGAAATCATTACGGGATTCGGAAGAACTGGAAAAATGTTCGGAGTTGACAACTGGAATGTGGTACCGGATCTTATGTGTGTGGCGAAAGGGATTACGAGCGGCTATGTACAGTTAGGTGCTGTTATGCTCTCAAGTGAAATGAGAGATGAAATGACAGAGCTTTCGGACGGCCCGATGTTCCACGGATTTACTTATAGCGGGCATCCAACAGCATGCGCAGTAGCATTGAAGAATATTGAAATTCTTGAGACGGAAGGTTTGGTCGAAAACTCTCGAAAATTGGGAGAAAAGCTGTTCCAAGGATTAAAGTACCTGGAAGAAAATCACCAAATTACAGCAGATGCAAGAGCGCTGGGTCTGTTGGGAGCAATTAGTCTCTTTAAAGATCGGGACAATAGAGAAGGCTTTGATTTTGATTTGCATGCAGCCACCGCTGTTGTGGAACTGTGCAGAGAAAGAAACTTAATTTTAAGGCCACTTGCCTTTGGTATGGAGGCGGTTGCTATCGCTCCTCCGCTAATCGCAACCGAACAGGATATTGATACGATTATTGAAATATTGTCAGATGCTATTAAGGAATTCGAGCAAAAAGTTCTTTAATTACTGATTAAAGGGCTGTCCCAAAATTGAAAAATTCAGAGAAGACCTTTGGGGCAGCTCTTTTTCTAAGTTATGCTGCTTCTTTCCGATTCATTTAGTGTAAACGATTTCAATTAAGTTTATAGAAAATAGATTAAGAGAGGAGTGTTATTATGGAAGCTAGCAGGACCTCTGAAGCGGTTTTACAACCCGCTGATACGAATACCGGCACCGACGAATTGAAGAAAGTATTTAAAACAAGAGATTTGGTCGTCTTTGGACTTGTCTTTATGGCTCCGGTATCAGCGCAGACATTATTTGGAGAATTATCGTTGATCTCACAAGGTCATGCCGTGTTATCTTATCTTGTTGCCCTTGTTGCCATGATTTTCACGGCCGCTAGTTACGGAAAAATGGCAAGCGCTTTTCCGGCCGCAGGTTCAACGTATAGTTATACGGCACGCGCTATCCACCCAGCTGTTGGATTTATTGCAGGCTGGACCATTTTACTAGACTACTTAATGATGCCTATTTTATTGACCAAGCTGAGTGCATTATTTTCTTTGGAACTTTTCCCAAATGTTCCATATTGGATTATGCTGCTTGTTTTTTTTGTTCCGATCACTCTTTTTAATTATTACGGAACTAAAATTACAGCTCGTGTAAATATGGCCATGACTGCTGCCATGTTATTTAGTCTAGTTATTTTTATTATCTTTGCGATGTCAAGCCTTGTGCGTACTGACGGGTTTGGAAGTCTCTTTTCAATCGCAGGAATCTTTAACCCAGGCACATTTTCAATGGACGCTTTAATAGCGGGTGCCTCCATTGCTGTTTTATCGTACCTAGGATTTGATGCGGTTACGACAATGGCGGAAGATTCAAGGGAATCCGGGAATATAGTTGGCAGAGCAGCGGTGATTGCTTTGTTGTTTGCTTCACTTTTCTATATTATGCAAGTTTATTTTGCAACCTTGGTTGCTCCGAATTTTAATTCCTTCCAATCTCCCGATACAGCCTTTTTTGAGATTGCCACGGCTGTCGGCGGCAGCGGATTAGCTACTATTTGTACTGTCATCATCGCTTTAACTGGTATTGCTACAGGATTAGCTGGGCAATCCTCTGGATCACGAATTCTGTTTGGCATGGGGCGCGACAGGGTGCTTCCGGCGATCTTTGCTAAACTTCATCCGAAACACAAAAGCCCTTATGCCAGCATCATCATTTTGGCTGTAACCGGGTATTTAGGAGCTCTGTTACTTCCATTGTCACTCATTTTTTCGATTATGGTTTTTGGAGCATTGATTGGATTTACTTGCGTTAATATCTCCGTATTTTTGGAATTCTATATTAAAAGAAAGGAACGTTCAGGGAAATATATTTTGCTGCACTTGTTATTCCCGGCATTGGGAGTATTTGTCTGCTTGAATATTTTATTCGGAATGGATGCCATCGGAATTACGGTGGGCTTTTCCTGGATGTTTATTGGAATCATCGTGTTGTTGTTTAGAATGAATTCCGTGAAAAAATCTGGAGCGGCGGATCCTTTTAAATTGGATATGTGATGAAAAAAGTGTGACGCTCTATCGGATTTTGTATTGTACTTATTATCATGGCCGTTTTTACTTAATCATTCCGATTATAAAAAGAGGAAAAACATCTGCCAATCTAAAGCAAGGTTTTTCCTCTTTATTCAAGATCTCTTGATTAATTCATAACCCCTAATCGCCGTTTCGATGGCGATTCTTCTGTTTGAGTCCATATAGTCCTTGCCAAGCAGCTGCTCGATCTTTTCAAGCCGGTGATAAAGTGTCTGCCTTACGATATAGAGCTGTTCCGCTGCTTCTTTTTTCGAGCCGCCACAGGCAAGATAGACTTTCAATGTCTCGTAAAGGTCGCTGTCAGTCTTGGAATCGTAATCCAGAATGGGCCCAAGATAATCTTTTACATACGTTGACAGTTCACCGCTTTTTTTCAGTGGGAGAAGCAATCTGTATACTCCGATATCGTCAAATGTGACCATCTTCTCTTTGATTGTTGAGTGGTTCAGAGCGGCCACTTCTTTTGCTTCCAAATAGCTTTTCGATAATTGGCCAATCTGATCATATTCCCGCCCAACCCCATAAATTCTGCTGTTTCCCAGCAATGCCTTTTGGTCCTTCGTTTTCAGAAGGTACTGGATCAAACGCGCCAGCATATCTTTCGCCTTTTCCGGAGCGTTTGCCGGGAATGCCGCGATAACGGCGATTTCCTCTTTAGTTGCCGACACAGCGGGAAAGAAATCGAATCTTTTAAAAGTCGCCCGCATCATCAATGATCTTTGCAGCTTTATGTCCTCCCATTCCTCTTCGCTGATCATCCGGTCAGGCGGCTGAATTTCCATGACGAATACCCGGTAACTCATGTCGGGGCCCGCAAACGGCAAATGGCTGATCAGTTCCTCGTTTTCGTAATCCCTGCCTTGCAAAACGGCCCTTACGAATTTGTCCTCGGAATGCTGCTTTCTTTCTTCGATCGTCCTGTTCCGTAAAAGAATTTGGGCAATGGCGAGTGCAGCCCTGTCCAAAATTAAAAAATGAAATTCCTCCGGTGCTTCATCAGCGGCATGAAGGCATAAGTAGCCCCAAATTTGGCCAAGTCCCTCAACCGGCATTAAAACAAATGATTCATCACCAATCGTCAGCATTCTTTGGGAGATGGCCTCACTTTCGGCAGTTCGAAGGTAATCCAGTATCAGATCGTGATAATGTTTTTGGTCAGATGGGTAGTGAAAGGATTTTCCCTGTACAGGTACAAAAATGACTGTCCGGTGAAAATAATCATACAATTCATGGAGGATTTTTAAAATGCCGTTTGAAGACATGGACAACTCGATAAACTTTCTCGAAGAGGTGTCCAGATAGCGCAGCAGGTCATGATGCCTGTTGATAATCAGACTATGAAGCTCCTGCGTAATGTCTACGAATTTGACAGTCTCTTCGAACATGATAATAGGAAAATCATTGTTTTCGGCAAGCTCTAAAATATCCTCGTGAATCTCTTGGAAATAAGGGCCTTTTTCGATGCAGATGCCGGCTGCATTCGAAGCGATCAGCTGCCGGACAAATTTTAGCTGCGCCGAGAAATCGAGATGGAGTCCGACGCCGGTTGTTAAAATCAATTCTCCTCCATGAATAAGGGAGCCGAAGTCTTCCACTTCCAAAACGTGGACCCACCGGATTACCCTGTCAAGGCCGCCGGATCCGGCAAGCACTTTAGCATGCCTGAAATGTTCCCTTGTAAAAACATCCTTTACCTTTAATGTGAATTCATTCATCATGGCGACGGCCTCCAATATGTTAAATGAAATAGAATGATGATTTTACACAATGTCTAATGATTTAAGGGGGAATTGTCTGTAAAATTGATTATGAAGTGAAAGGAAGAATGAGTCAACTATTAATATATTAAGCTTAGGAGGATGAAAAGATGAGTACTGTTTCCGAAAAGACGCAAACGCTTGCAAATTTTATAAATGGACAATGGGTTAAATCAAAGACGGACAAATATGAAGACGTTCCAAATCCGGCCACTGGTGAAACTCTTGCCCGTGTTCCGGTTTCCACGAAAGAAGATTTGGAAGATGCGGTAAAAGCTGCCAAAAAAGCATATAAGACATGGAGCAAGACAGCAGTTCCGCAAAGGGCGAGAATCCTCTTTAAGTATCATCAATTGTTGATTAATGAGTGGGACGAACTGGCAAAATTGATCACCATCGAAAACGGAAAGAACTTTGCTGAAGCGTATGGTGAAGTCCAAAGAGGGATCGAGTGTGTGGAGTTTGCCGCAGGCGCACCAACATTGATGATGGGAAATCAGCTTCCTGATATTGCAACAAATATTGAATCCGGTATGTACCGTTATCCGCTTGGTGTAGTTGGAGGGATCACTCCGTTCAACTTTCCGATGATGGTTCCTTGCTGGATGTTCCCGCTTGCGATTGCAGCCGGAAACACATTTATCCTGAAGCCGTCCGAAAGAACACCGCTTTTGGCGAATCGATTGGCCGAGCTCCTGGTTGAGGCAGGCCTTCCTGAAGGTGTATTCAATATCGTACACGGTGCACACGACATCGTAAACGGAATTTTGGAGCATCCTGACATTCCAGCCGTCTCATTTGTTGGATCACAGCCGGTTGCCGAGTATGTATACAAGACCGGTACTGCAAACGGCAAACGGGTTCAGGCATTGGCAGGGGCCAAAAACCATACGATCGTCCTTGAGGATGCTGATTTGGATTCTGCTGCAAACAACATCTTCAACGCAGCCTTCGGTTCAGCAGGCGAGCGCTGCATGGCATGCTCAGTCGTTGTTGCCGTTGACTCCATCGCAGACGAGCTTGTGAAAAAGCTTGTTGAAAAATCCGACAGCATCAAATTGGGAGACGGACTGCAAGACGGTATCTTCTTGGGACCGGTCATCCGCGATGCCCATAAAGAAAAAACACTCGGATATATCGAATCGGGCATTGAAGAAGGGGCAACACTTGTCCGCGACGGCCGTAAGGATAAATCTTTGTCAGAGGGCGGCTACTTCGTAGGTCCGACAATCTTTGAAAACGTAACGACTGATATGAAAATCTGGAAAGAAGAAATCTTTGCTCCGGTTCTTTCAGTCATCCGCGTAAAAGATTTGGATGAAGCAATCGAATTGACAAACAAATCCGATTTTGCGAACGGTGCCTGCCTGTTCACGGACAGTGCAAAAGCCATCCGCAAATTCAGGGAAGAAATTGATGCCGGCATGCTTGGGATTAACCTGGGAGTCCCTGCTCCGATGGCATTCTTCCCATTTTCCGGCTACAAGAAATCTTTCTACGGAGATCTGCATGCAAACGGACGCGACGGAATCGAATTTTACACTCGCAAGAAAATGGTTACGCAGAGACACGCTTATTAATACAAGGGGGACAGCCTTTATCTAATGAAAGAGGATCTGCCGCCCATAATTCAGAACATCTATAAAAGTATGGACATAGACAGCCTGGCCTGCCCGCACAACTGCGGGCAGGCCAGGCCCAAAAAGGAAAGGGGTTATATTATGTCAACAATCCAAACTGATACATTGGTAGAAAGAGACCGCCAAAATGTATGGCATCACATCTCTCCTTATAATGAAGCGAGCCCTCCGACTGTTTTTACAGAAGCGAAAGGGGCTTGGATGACGGACCACAAAGGAAATAAGGTGCTGGACGGCATGTCCGGGCTATGGTGTGTGAATGTCGGCTACGGAAGGGAAGAACTGGCCAAAGCCGCTTATGATCAAATGATTAAAATGACTTATACCCCGATGACGCAAAGCCACCAGCCGGCCATCGATCTGGCGGAAAAGTTGAATGAATATTTAGATGACGATTATATGATTTTCTATTCAAACAGCGGATCTGATGCCAATGAAGTTGCGTTTAAGATTGCAAGGCAGTATCACCAGCAAAATGGCGAACCGTCCAGATTTAAATTCATCTCGCGTTACCGCGCCTATCACGGCAGCTCCATGGGTGCATTATCCGCAACAGGCCAGGCGTTAAGGAAATATAAATACGAGCCGTTGGTACCCGGATTTTTACATGTTGCACCGCCTGACAGCTACAGGAGGCCGGAAGGGATGTCCGTAGAGGAGTTCAACATCCAAAAAGCGCAGGAGTTTGAAGAAAAGATCATCTGGGAGCAAAAAGAAACGATTGCCGGGATCATTATGGAACCGCTGATCACTGGCGGTGGCGTAATCATCCCGCATCCGGTCTATATGGAGAAAGTACAGGAAATCTGCAATAAGTATGGTGTACTGTTGATCATCGATGAAGTCATCTGCGGTTTTGGAAGAACCGGCAAGATGTTCGGACACATGCACTATAAGGTGAAGCCGGATATCATTTCAATGGCCAAAGGCTTGACAAGTGCCTATTTGCCGCTATCCGTGACGGCTGTCAGAAAAGATATTTATGAGACGTTTAAAAAGAGCGAAGAAAACAGCCACTTCCGGCATGTGAACACATTTGGCGGAAATCCCGCAGCTTGTGCCTTGGCATTGAAAAACCTGGAAATTATGGAAAGAGAAAATCTTGTGGCCCGTTCTGCGGAACTCGGAAAACGCCTGCAAAACGAACTGGCTGACTTGAATGACCATCCTCATGTCGGAGATATTCGGATCAAAGGATTTTTAATGGGGATTGAAATGGTGGAAGACAAGGAAACAAAAGAGCCTGCAACGAACGAGCGTGTCGGAAAGATCATTGCGGAGTGCCGTGCAAAAGGATTGATCATCGGTAAAAACGGGGACACCGTCGCCGGTTATAACAATATTTTAACTTTATCTCCTCCTCTTTCATGCACAGACGAAGATGTCGACTTCATCATTTCGACGATCAAGGATGTTTTAAATCATAATAAATAAAAAATAGGTTAAAATACTTGGTACAGAGGTGTTTTTGAAAACACCTCTGTATTGTTCACAAAAATGTTTTAAACAGAAGGCTTTCGTTTGTTCCATTAAAGTGTTAATATCTTATTTGTGATAGTTAGAACATGTTAGGAGGAAGTAGTATGATTATTGGTGTACCTAAGGAGATTAAAAGTAACGAAAACCGTGTGGCTATGACCCCGGCTGGTGCCTATACATTGACGCATGCAGGCCATGAAGTACATATTGAAACAGGTGCAGGCCTTGGCTCAAGCTTTACCGACGAACAGTATGCAGAAGCCGGCGCGAAAATCGTAAACAGTGCCAAAGAAGCTTGGGACGCGGACATGGTTATGAAAGTTAAAGAGCCGCTTGAAGAAGAGTTCGGCTATTTCCGTGAAGGATTGATCCTTTTCACATACTTGCATCTTGCTGCAGAGCCTGCTGTGACTAAAGCACTTATAGAAAAGAAAGTGGTTGCGATCGCTTACGAAACTGTACAGCTTCCAAACCGCTCACTTCCGCTTCTTTCCCCAATGAGTGAGGTTGCAGGAAGAATGGCAACACAAATCGGTGCGCAGTTCCTTTCCAATACTTACGGCGGAAAAGGAAAGCTTCTTGCAGGGATCCCAGGTGTAGAACGCGGAAAAGTAACAGTTATCGGCGGTGGACAAGCTGGAACGAATGCTGCGAAAATGGCAGTGGGCCTTGGTGCTGACGTAACAGTTATCGATCTTAACGTTGACCGTCTGCGCCAGCTTGACGATATTTTTGGCAACGACATTAAAACATTAGTTTCTAACCCATTCAACATTGCCAATGCAGTTAAAGAATCTGACTTGGTTATTGGAGCTGTTCTTATCCCTGGAGCGAAAGCACCTAAACTCGTTTCTGAAGAAATGGTTAAATCCATGTCTCCGGGATCCGTACTTGTTGACATTGCGATCGACCAAGGCGGTATCTTTGAAACAAGCGACAGAGTTACAACTCATGACAATCCGACTTATGAAAAACATGGTGTTGTTCACTATGCTGTTGCAAACATGCCTGGTGCAGTTCCACAAACATCAACGATGGGATTGACAAACGTAACAGTTCCTTATGCGCTTCAAATCGCTAATAAAGGCTACAAACAAGCATGCTTGGATAACGAGCCGCTATACAAAGGAATCAACGTCCTTGACGGCAAAGTTACATTCAAAGCAGTTGCAGATGACCTCGGATACGAGTTTGTTGAGGCAAAAGAATTGTTTTAATAAAGAATAGCGAATGTCGCCTGATCGGCGCTTTAGTACAAAAAACAACCGCCCGGAGTGATATCCGGGCGGTTGTTTTTGAAAATAATTTAGGAAACCTTTCCTTTCTCGCAGGCAATTATAGGGAAAAACAAGAAAATATGAAGTTGATATGGTATCCTAAAACAAAGGATCCAACCGGTGGTGATTACTATGGGAAAAATTTATTCCCTCGAAGAACTAATGAAATATATTTCTAATATGAATAGTGAGAATTCTGTATTTCAGTTTTCTATTCCTGGCAAGGGGAAATTTACACTTGTTCTTCAAGAAGAATACGAGCAATCAATAAGTATTGAAGCTGAGGAAAATCCAGCACTTAAGCGTATGTTAAAGAAGAGTATTGAGCAACACCAAAAAGGGCATGGCATGACTACAACGGAACTTTTAAAATCACTTTCCAAAAAGGACTTTATGTAATGTATGATCGTAATGTTATTTGGTCCCCCGCTGTCAAGGAAAAATTGACTCAGTTTAGGAGTAAAAGATTTACCCCAGAAGAAACTCTAGACTTTATTTCCCAGTTTATCCTAGAAGTCGAAGAGCTCTTAGCGAATGATATTATTGGGAAATCGTATACTGAAGAATTTGGGAAATATAAAGGGATTTCAAGGGTAGTTATTAAGAAGTTTAGGGTTTATTACAAGCTAATTGATAACGACGTTGTTGTTTTAGCTGTCCTTTTCCCGGGTGAAAACTAGATGCATAATACACCCGATCATATATTTGACCAGATATGATCTTTTTTTAATATTTTCTTAAAGGAAACACAACCCCGTCCCTATATAGGACAGGGTTATACGTGTTTTGTCATTAAAATAAACAACCTTATTGTCGTCTTACAGCTCGCACATTGAAATAGGATTTTCACACATTAGTACTTCGCATACCACGAGAATGCTGTCACCTTTTTCTGCTGCAGACAAGTTCCTTCGCTATCAAGGGATGATTTACAACCCTCCCAATTTTTTACTCAATAATCTGAAGTGATTTGGAATAGCCGGTAAGAACTTCCACACCCTCTTCAGTTACCAAAACATCATCTTCAATGCGCACTCCTGCAACTCCCGGTATATAAATCCCAGGTTCTATTGTAAAAATCATCCCCGGCTCCAGTTCCATTTCGTTTGTTTCCGTTATGGAGGGGTACTCATGTACACTAATTCCCAGCCCATGGCCGAGCCGATGGGTGAAGTATTTCCCGAATCCCGCGTCTTGAATGATATTCCTTGCGGTTTGGTCCAGTTCTCTTGCTTTTACCCCGGGCTTTGTCAATTTGACGGCTGCTTCTTCTGCCTTTAATACAGTCTCATATATGTTCTTTTGCTCATCGGTAATATCCCCAAAGGCAACAGTACGTGTGATATCAGAGCAGTAGCCTTCATATATAACACCTAAATCCATCAATACCAACTGGCCCCGTTCTATTTTCGTCAAACCGGGAATTCCATGCGGCGATGCAGCATTTGCTCCGGCCAGAACGATGGGATCGAATGACATGCCAGCTCCTTTTTTCTTGATTTCATATTCGATGGCAGCAATGATATCCAGTTCGGTTTTTCCTTCCGCCAATTCGTTGACTCCGACCTCGACGGCAAAATCGACAAGCTCGCAAGCTTTCTTGATCAATTTGATTTCCTGTTCGTCTTTTACAAGCCGCAATTCATTCAAAATGTTATCGGCGCTTACGAAATCGGCATCTTCATACCTCAGCGAAAGCTCTTCGTATCTGCTCACATTCAGGTGATCCTTTTCCACAGCCCATGACCGTATCCGGGGTAGGCGCGCTTTTATCCGTTCCTCTGCAAGGTCCCAAGGATTATCGGTATCACTATAACCAAGAATCTCCTTGTCCCAGCCCGCGTTCTTTGCATCATCCGCTTCCATGGCGGGACAAATGAGCAGCGGTTCCTTTTCCTGAAAAACGGCGAGTCCAAGCAGCCGTTCGTGCGGTTCGCACCTGAATCTGGTAAGATAAAATACATTATCCGGTGAAGAAATGAAAGCAGCATCGATTTGTTGGTCTTTCAGCCATAACATTAACTTTTCCAGCCTGGCGTTCAAGTCTATCATCTCCCTGATTTCAATTGTTTAAATTGAGATTAGCATTAGATGATAAAAGAGACAAATATAAGAAGGAAAACAATCATGGAATAGGCAGGAAAAACCCAAATTATCTCGAAATCATTTTGGTATAGGGATTTTAAATTAAAGGAGTGTTGCAGCAAGATGAAAGTATCGTACCATGGTCATTCAGTCGTAAAAGTTATAACGGAAGGAAAAACGATTTTGATTGATCCGTTTATCACCGGAAATGAATTGACGGATTTAAAAGCGGAGAATGAAAATCCCGATGTCATTATTTTAACGCATGGGCATTCCGACCATGTCGGTGACACTGTGGAAATTGCCAAAAGATGCGATTCACTCGTGATTGCCCCGAACGAACTCGCGACTTACATCGGGTGGCAAGGTGTGAATACTCATCCCATGCATATTGGAGGGGCGTATGAGTTTGATTTCGGAAAAGTGAAATTTACACCTGCTTTTCACGGCTCCGCAATTTTCACAGACGACCAACAAATCATTTATTTAGGCATGCCTGCCGGAGTTTTATTGATGGCAGAAGGAAAAACAATCTACCATGCCGGAGATACAGCGCTATATTCCGATATGAAATTGATCGGGGAGCGAAACGCTATTGACCTGGCATTTCTGCCGATAGGCGACAATTTTACAATGGGACCGGAAGATGCTGCGCTGGCGGCGGAATTTGTACAGGCCAAAACGGTTGTCCCTATTCATTACAATACATTTCCGCCGATTAAACAGGACCCGCAGCGTTTTATCGAATTGCTAAAGGAGAATATTAACGGGAAAGTCATGAATCCCGGCGATTTAATCGAGCTATAAGCATATCCCCCTGCATATATTAGTACCATTAGTTCAATGCAGGGGGGATTTTTATGAATAACCGTTATTTGCTTTGCCTTCTTATTTGCTCTGCCTTGATTTATTTTTCTGTGCCCCGGATCCACCCGACCGCTTCAGGGATGGAAGGTGTGTTTGCCGCAAGCTGGCTGGCATTTGCTTTCCTCGTTTTTGCCGGAAACCTGGCTGCTCTTTTATTTCCAAATAAATATAAAAAGAAATACGCTGAGGGTTCAGAAGCTGCAGGAAAAAGCAAAAAACGCATGAGGGCAAATTGAGAGAAGGATAAAATTGATGATCTGGGCTTTTCACTATATAATAAGCTTAATGATTGTACGGTAAATGAAAAGGGTGAAAAGCTTGTCGACAAAGCATGAACAAATCATTCGGCATATTGACGGACTGCCTGTCGGGGAAAAAATCTCAGTGCGGCAAATCGCCAAAGCGTTGAATGTCAGCGAAGGAACTGCCTACAGGGCAATAAAAGATGCCGAAAACAGGGGATATGTAAGTACAATTGAACGGGTTGGAACGATCCGTATAGAACAGAAGAAAAAAGAGAATATAGAGAAGCTGACATATGCTGAAGTTGTCAATATCATTGACGGCCAGGTATTGGGCGGAAGAGCCGGCCTCCATAAAACGCTGAACAAATTTGTCATCGGCGCAATGAAGCTTGACGCCATGATGCGATATACGGGTGCGGACAACCTGCTGATCGTAGGAAATCGGACAAAAGCCCACGAATACGCGTTGATGGCGGGTGCTGCTGTTTTGATTACCGGCGGATTCGATACAGAAGACCATGTGAAAAAGCTTGCGGATGAATTGGAATTGCCGATTATTTCAACAAGCTATGACACTTTTACAGTGGCTGCCATGATTAACCGGGCCATTTACGACCAGCTTATCAAAAAAGAAATCATTCTTGTTGAAGATATTTTTATCCCACTCGAAAAAACAATTGCCATTACGACAAAGGAAAAAGTGTCAGACTGGTATACGAAAAAGGAAATGTCCGATCACAGCCGTTATCCCGTGATTGATTTGAATAACAAAGTACAAGGGATGGTTACCGGAAAGGACGTCATTGGGCAGGATCCGGACATTGGCATCGATAAAGTGATGACGAAAAATCCGATCACCGTCGGGAGAAAAACAAGCGTTGCCTCTGTTGCCCATATGATGATTTGGGAAGGGATCGAAGTGCTGCCGGTTGTGGACGAACACCAAAGGCTCGAAGGGATCATCAGCCGCCAGGATGTATTGAAAGCGTTGCAAATGATCCAGCGACAGCCCCAGGTGGGAGAAACAATTGATGATACGATTTCAAAGCAGCTATCCAACAGCAAGTATGCAGGCGAACCATCCTTTACATTCGAGGTGACGCCGCAGATGACAAGCCAGCTTGGAACGATTTCCTACGGGGTCTTCTCATCCATTATAGCTGAAGCTTCCAACAGGCTTTTCAGGCTGCAGAAGAAAGGGGAGCTCGCTGTAGAAAGCATGACGATCTATTTTTTGAAGCCGGTCCAAATGGATTCAACACTTGAAGTTGTCCCAAGAATAATGGAGGCTGGGCGTAAATTCGGAAAAGTGGACGTCGAGGCATTCAACAACGGGGAAATCGTAGGAAAAGCGCTGATGATGTGCCGGTTGATTGATCGGTAACGAAATACCTTAACGAAAGGCTCTAAACGCAAAAAGCCGCTTTCCAAGCGGCTCATTCAGCGGGTCTGTCCATCAAGTTGTTTCGCTTCCTCTTGAACATATGGAATATGATGGCGGAAGGATTTGTATCCCGCCCATGCGCTGGCACTTCCCAGCAAAATGAAGACGGCAGCCACAACATAGGTCACAGTTGTGCTGAACAGGAAAAGCTGGTTTACTCCGAATAACGCGACAAACAGGCCAAGGGCGATGCTGGATTTGCCGCTGAGCAGCTTTTTTTCCATCGGCCTTCTGCTTCGGAAGTATTTTATCTTATAATAAATGTAAAACGAAGCTGACAAGATGATCAGAAAAACTAAAAATGGCATTTGTCCATCCTCCAAATCAATAACTGTCATCCATCTTATTGTAACGCCAATCCATTATAATTGCCACTTGCCCAATTTCGATTATTTCGTGAACTTCCCGCCGATTGCGCAAGGTGAAAGGAGCTTCTTATGAAGGAAGAGATTTTTGAAGCTGTCAAAAGCTATGATACGATTATTATTCATCGCCACGTACGCCCGGACCCTGACGCCTATGGGTCTCAAGGAGGGCTGGCAGAAATATTGAAGACATCATTTCCTGATAAGCAGGTCTATGCTGTTGGGGAACATGATCCTTCCTTGGATTATTTGCGGCAACCGGACGTGATTGCCGATGAAATGTACGAAGGTGCATTGGTCATCGTCTGTGATACGGCAAACGAGGAAAGGATCTGCGATTCAAGATATCATTTGGGTGATAAGCTGATCAAGATCGATCATCATCCAAACGAAGATCCGTATGGAGATATTCTCTGGGTTGATTTGAATGCCTCTTCCACGAGTGAGATGATCTATGAATTTTATAAAACATTCGGCGATGAATGTTTAAGAATGACCGATGAAGCGGCAAGATTGATATACGCCGGAATTGTTGGGGACACCGGACGTTTTTTATATCCAAGTGCGACCGAAAAAACATTTGAATACGCCAAGGAACTGATCAGCTATTCTTTTGACCGGACACTCCTCTATAACGAGATGTATGAACTTGCTCCAAGAATGATCAAGCTTCAGGGCTATGTATTGGAAAACTTTAAAATGAATGAAGATGGTGCGGCAGTTGTTTCCATACATAAAGGAACCCTTGATGAATATGGCATCCTTCCGTCAGAAGCTTCACAGCTTGTTAGCTCTTTGGGGATGGTCAAAGGAATCAAAGCCTGGGCGTTCTTTATTGAAGAAGCCGATCAAATCCGTGTCCGGCTTCGCTCAAAAGGTCCTGTCATCAATACGATTGCCATGAAATATGGAGGCGGCGGACATCCCCTTGCAGCAGGTGCTTCGGTCTACTCGTGGGAAGAAGCGAAAGCAGTAATAGAAGAAATAGAAGCGATTTGCAGGCAAAGTTGAAACGGCCGACGTTTCAGTCAGCCAGTTTCAATTCCAATACAAGGCTGATCGTTGTGTAAAAATACAGTTCCTTGACGACCAGCCTGTATTGCTTTCCATTGATGGTCAATCTTTTATTTTCAACTGTCTTTTTTATGATCTCCTTATTTTTATAAACAGTCGTCAAATCCTCGGCAATCAGCGACCTTAAGTCTTCCCCGACCGATTCCTCCGCTTTATATATACCCAGGCGATCGTTGATTCCGTACCGTTCAAAATTGTGGATCTTCACGTCTATCTCCTGTATGGTCAGCATCTTTTCATTCTCTTCGTTCAATTTTTGTTTATCTTCTTCCAAGATTTGAATGTGCCCGCTCAACTCATTGATCCGGATGGCCTGTCTTTCTATGATCGTACTGTTTTTTTGCTGGATGGTTCCGAACATGAAAAGGAAAACAAGCCAGCTGATGCATCCGCCAACTGCGGCACCGGCAAGAAAACGCTGCCATACCGGGTGGCGATAGAAAGGAGGAATCCTCATGATATGTGCTCCTGGGTCAGCCATGAAATGATCAAGGCGGCTGTTTTTGCACCGCCCATCGCTGACAATATCAATAAAAACTGTTTAAACAGATCGGTTGTCCCGCCTTCCAGAAACCCTTTTTCAAAACTGTATACAGTGTCAAAGGTACCTCCAATTGCTGCGATGATGGCCCAAATTCTGACCCGCCCCGCAATGTTCGCTATTTCCGCCAGCAGCGGCGCTCCAGTTACAAAAGCAGCCAGTCCGCCGATCAAAGAGCCGCCCAGCATTACTCCGAAGGCGATGAAGTAGCTGTTAAAGAAAGCCGGAAAAAAAGGTTCTTGCACGATTACCAACCCCAAAGATTGAAATATTCTTTCCTTGTATTACTTATATGGGACAAACCATTAATGTATGTAAAAAGAAAGGTTATAATAGAGGGAGAACGAATATTCCGTTAGACTGTCAGGAAAGTATCGGATAGAAAAGAGGTAAATCACTTGAACTTTGTTCATTTGCAAATAGCCACTGCTTACAGTCTGCTGTCAAGTACGGTTTCCATTTCTGAGCTGGTTCAGGAAGCGAAAAGGAAAAATTTCCATGCTCTGGCCATTACAGATCACAATGTTTTATACGGCGTCCTGTCTTTCTATCAAACTTGCAAGGAAGCAGGCATCAAACCGATCATCGGATTGACTGCGGATGTGGAAGCGGACGGAAACCAAGCTTATCCCCTTGTTTTATTGGCCAAAAACAATACCGGCTATGCCAATCTTTTAAAAATATCGAGCGCCATTCAAATACAGCCGGATAAAACCATTTCGTGGAAATGGCTTGGATCTTATAGTGAAGGATTGATTGCCATCACCCCGGGAATCATGGGAGAAATTGAGCAGTACTTGAAAGCAGGGGACGTGGAGCAGGCGCAAAAAGTTTCGGAGCGTTACATTTCCACTTTTGGCAAAGACTCCTTCTATCTTTCTTTGCAGGATCATCTTACAGATACGCCGCCCGGTTTTACAGACACGCTTGCACAATTTGCGGAGCGGATTGGAATAAAGACGGTTGCGACAAACGATGTGCGGTATTTGAAAAAAGAGGATCATTTTGCCTACAGATGTCTTCAGGCAATCCGTGATGGGGAAAAACTGGATATCACCGATGAAAAATTATACAGGTCCGGAGAATATTTTTTTAAAAGCAAGGAAGCCATGGCAGAAAAGTTTTCCGAGTATACCGAAGCCCTTGAAAATACTTTCCGGATTGCCGAAGAATGCAACGTCTTTATTGAAACGGACAGGCATCTGCTTCCGAAGTATCCCGTTCCCAAAAACAAGACAGCGAAAAATATGCTGCTTGAACAGTGTGAAAAAGGATTGGCGAAAAGGGGAATCGATGATCCCGAATACCGGAAAAGACTGAAATACGAGTTGGAAATCATCAATCAAATGGGGTTTAATGACTATTTTCTCATTGTATGGGACTTTATGAAGTATGCGAGGGATAACAGTATTCTGACAGGGCCGGGCCGCGGTTCGGCCGCCGGTTCGCTTGTTTCCTATGTACTGGAAATCACTGATGTCGATCCGGTCAAGCATGGGTTATTGTTTGAAAGATTTCTGAATCCCGAAAGAATCTCAATGCCGGACATCGATATCGACTTCCCGGATATACGCCGTGATCAAGTAATCGGATATGTAGCTGAAAAATATGGAAAAATGAATGTCGCGCATATTATTACATTTGGGACTTTTGCGGCGAAAGCGGCTATCCGCGATACGGCAAGAGTTTTTGGTTTAAGCCCGAAAGACATCGACCGGCTTTCGAAAATGATGCCTTCCCGTCTTGGAATGAAATTGGAGAGTGCTGTCAAGGAGTCGGCCGAATTGCGGGATATGATGGCATCCTCTGAGCAAAACCGCCTGATGTTTGAGACGGCTTTAAAGCTGGAGGGGCTTCCGAGACATACCTCCATTCATGCTGCAGGGGTAGTCATCAGCGAAGAACCGCTCGTGAATATCATTCCGATCAAAGAAGGCCCTGACGGGGTGTATGTGACACAGCTTCCGATGGAGGACCTTGAGAAAATCGGCCTGCTGAAAATGGACTTTTTAGGTCTTCGCAATCTGACGCTTTTGGAGCAGATTGTCAAAAGCATTAAAATTCATACAGGAAAAACAATTCGTTTGCAGAATATCCCGTTTGCGGATGAAAAAACATTTCAGTTGCTGCAAAAAGGCGATACGACCGGAATTTTTCAACTGGAATCCGAAGGGATGAGAAAGGTTCTGAGGGAACTTAAGCCGACGGAGTTTGAGGATATTGTTGCTGTCAATGCTCTTTTCAGGCCGGGACCGATGGAAAACATCCCAACATATATCAAAAGAAAACACGGCAATGAGAAGGTAGAATATCCCCATCCAGACTTGAAGCCGATATTGGATTTCACTTATGGAGTCATTGTCTATCAAGAGCAGATCATGCAAATAGCTGCGGCCCTTTCCGGCTATTCCCTTGGGGAAGCCGATCTTCTCAGAAGGGCAGTGAGCAAGAAGAAGAGGGAGGTTCTTGATCAGCAGAGAAGGAGGTTCGTTTCAGGTGCAGTTGAAAAAGGATATGACCAGGATACAGCAAATGCTACATACGACTTGATTGTCCGCTTTGCAAACTATGGGTTCAACCGGAGCCACGCGGTGGCATATAGTTTTATAGCTTGGCAGCTGGCCTGGCTGAAGGCCCATTATCCAAAATATTTCATGGCAGCCCTTCTGACGTCAGTAATAGGCAATGAAGACAAGATTGCCCTTTATACAGCTGAAGCCAAGCAGAAAGGGATAGAAATCCTGCCACCGTCCATCAATAAGAGCCATTATCCTTTCCTGGCTGAAAAGGAGGGGATCCGTTTCAGCCTTAGGGCGATCAAAGGCCTTGGAGCAGCTGCAATGAAAGAAATTGTCCAGGCACGGGAAGGAGGACCCTTTAAAGATCTGTTCGATTTTTGCCTAAGGGTATCTCCAAGGATTATTAACAGAAAAATACTCGAGTCCCTTGTGTATGCCGGATGCTTGGATGAGTTTGGACAGGACAGGGCTGTCTTGCTTGCGACCCTTGATGTGGCAATTGAGCACGCCGAACTGATGAGGCCATCAGGAGATACGCCGGATCTTTTCATCGAAGAAGAGATGTTCCATATAAAACCGATATACGTCGAGGTTGAGCCGATGCGCTTGGCTGATAAGCTGGCATTTGAAAAGGAAACGACAGGCATTTTTATATCAAGCCACCCGGCAGCCGCATTTGAAAAAGAATTTTCATCAGCCGATGCCGCCAAACTGATTCACCTGGAACCGGGCCAAAGAAATCAATCGGCCGGAATATACTTATCCGCAGTAAAAACAATCCGTACAAAAAAAGGCGACGTAATGGCATTCATTACGATGAGCGATCCTTCGGGCGAAATGGAAGGCGTCGTTTTTCCGGATGTATACAACCGCAGCAGCGCATTGCTGAAGCAGGGGGGGGTTGTTCTTGTCACCGGGAATGTGGAAGAACGGAAGGGCGCCGCTCAATTTATCGTTCAAAAGGTTGTTTCAACTGAAGAATTGAAAGAAAAAACCGGCAAACAAATGAAGAACTTATATGTGAAAGTTCCGGCAGAATTGCACATGCCTGATATATTAAATAAACTGCACTCCATTTTAAAAAAATATCCGGGACAAACAGGGGTTATCCTTTATTATGAGAAAGAAAATAAACTGATAAAGCTGGGGGATGAAAACCGTGTCGGACCTGAGGAAAAATGTCTCAAGGAGATCAGCGGGCTTCTTGGAGCAGATTGTGTAAAGTTAAAATAATTTTCTCAAACAGACGATAATATGTTATATTGTTTTATAAGCTTTTTTATTGGTGTATAAAAAACTGGGTATGGTTTGTATGAAGGAGTGAATTTTGTTGTCATTGCGAGATGAAGCATTGCATATACACAAATTACATAAGGGAAAGCTTGAATCCAAATCAAAGATTGAAGTGAAGAATGCAAAAGATTTGAGTCTGGCATACTCTCCCGGTGTTGCTGAACCATGTAAGGAAATTTATGAAAATCCAGGAACTGTGTATGATTATACAATGAAAGGCAACATGGTTGCCGTCGTTTCTGATGGAACAGCAGTATTGGGGTTGGGAAATATCGGCCCTGAGGCGGCCTTGCCAGTCATGGAAGGCAAAGCGGTATTGTTTAAAAGCTTTGCCGGAGTGGATGCTTTTCCGATTTGTCTAAATACAACCAATGTGGATGATATTGTCCAAACAGTTAAACTGCTCGAGCCGACGTTCGGTGGAGTGAACCTCGAGGATATAGCAGCTCCGAACTGTTTTGAAATCGAAAATAGATTAAAAAAAGAATTGAGCATTCCTGTTTTTCATGATGACCAGCATGGCACAGCTATTGTTACTGTAGCCGGCCTTGTGAACGCATTAAAAATTACGGGAAGAAGAATGTCTGAAATCAAAGTCGTGGCAAACGGAGCCGGTGCAGCAGGAATTGCGATTATCAAGCTGCTCCATAGTTATGGTGTTCGTGACATTATCATGTGTGATTCCAAAGGGGCGATCTTTGAGGGCCGCGCTGAAGGAATGAACGAAGTGAAGGCCGAAGTGGCCAAATTCACAAACCGTGACCGGCTTGACGGTGATTTGGCCTATGCCATCAAGGATGCGGATGTATTTATTGGAGTATCCGTAGCCGGTGCATTGACCGAGGAAATGGTCGCTTCAATGAAAGACGATCCGATCATTTTTGCCATGGCCAACCCTGATCCGGAAATCATGCCTGATACGGCCAGGGCTGCAGGTGCCAAAGTAATCGGGACAGGAAGGTCCGATTTCCCGAACCAGGTCAACAACGTATTGGCATTCCCCGGCCTATTCCGTGGGGCGCTTGACGTGGAGGCTACGAAGATCAATGAGAGAATGAAGCAGGCTGCGGTGGAAGCGATAGCCGGCTTGGTGTCAGAAGACGAACTGTCTCCCGACTACGTCATTCCCGGACCATTTGATCCGAGGGTGGCCCCTCATGTGGCTGCTGCCGTTGCGAAAGCTGCCATGGAATCCGGAGTGGCCCGGGTAAAAGTGGATCCGGAAAAGGTCAAGCAAAGAACTATGCAGCTGGCTGTCATCGGCAAAGATAAATAACAAATAAATTTATACACAAATGCTAAGAAAGGCCGTGCCGACTTGAAGGCCGGTCTTTCCTATGCTTGTGCCGTTTTTGATCATAATGATTTGATTTTTAGGCCGGCCAAACCAAGCGGCCAGGATGACTTGGACAGGACGCCGTTGATGATAGGTTTCTAATAATTGAAAGGAGGGCCTGCTGTGCTGAAAGATTTTTTTTCAAAGCAAAAGAATGCAAAGCCAAAGAAAAGGAAGTACGCGACCATTCCTTCTGAATCCGCCAAGCAGGATGTTCCTGAAGGGATCATGTCGAAATGTCCGGAATGCAAAAAGATCATGTATACAAAAGAACTTCAAAAGAATAACAAGGTGTGCCTTCATTGCGGCCACCATTACAGAATGACGGCACATGAACGGGTCGAGAGCTTGTTTGATGAGGGTTCCTTTGTACCGTTTGATGATAAAATAGCATCAGAAAACCCGCTTGAATTTCCGAATTATTTAGAGAAACTGGAACAGGACAGAAAAAAAACAAATTTGGACGAAGCGGTTCTCACTGGATCAGGCACAATCAATCAAATTGAAGTGGTGACAGCCATCATGGATTCCCATTTCCGGATGGGAAGCATGGGTTCGGTTGTAGGTGAAAAAATTGCAAGGGCCATTGAGGCGGCGGCCGAAAAACACGTGCCATTCATTATTTTTACCGCTTCTGGCGGTGCAAGGATGCAAGAGGGAGTATTATCTTTGATGCAGATGGCGAAAACAAGCACTGCGCTTAAGATGTTCAGCGATAAAGGCGGTTTGATCATATCCGTCATGACTCACCCTACGACAGGAGGAGTTTCGGCAAGCTTTGCTTCACTGGGTGACTATAATTTTGCGGAACCGGGAGCTTTGATCGGTTTTGCGGGGCGCCGCGTCATTGAGCAGACGATAAGGGAAGAGCTCCCCGAAGACTTTCAGACTGCCGAATTCTTATTGAATCACGGCCAGCTTGATGCTGTCATCCACCGTTCCGAAATGAAGGAAAAGCTGGCGACAGTGCTGGAAATTCATCAACAAGTAGGTGAAATTGCATGGTGAACGAGCTCGAATTTGAAAGGCCCGTGCTTGAGCTCCGAGAAAAAATAGCGGAATTGAGAGAGTTCACGAATAACTCGGATGTGGATCTGTCGGATGAAATCGACAAATTGGAAACCCGGCTGGAAGTGCTTGAAAAAGAAATATATGAAAACATGCGTCCCTGGGATCGAGTGCAGCTTGCCCGCCATTCAAAAAGGCCGACAACGCTGGATTATATAGGCCATTTGTTTACTGATTTTTTGGAGCTTCATGGAGACAGGCTGTATGGAGATGATCACGCGATTGTAGGAGGAATCGGCAAATACAGAGGCCTTCCGGTGACAGTGATCGGCCATCAGCGCGGCAGAGACACAAAGGAGAATATTCGCCGGAATTTTGGCATGCCGCATCCGGAAGGGTATCGCAAAGCCTTGCGTTTGATGAAACAGGCTGAAAAATTTCACCGTCCCATTATTTGCTTCATCGATACAAAAGGTGCATATCCGGGAAAATCGGCGGAAGAGCGGGGACAGAGCGAAGCCATTGCACGCAATCTTTTTGAAATGGCCGGCTTGAAGGTGCCGATTATTTGTATCGTCACCGGAGAGGGAGGAAGCGGCGGAGCTTTGGCGCTTGGGATCGGTGACCGGATTTATATGCTTGAAAACTCCACATACTCGGTTATCACGCCTGAAGGGGCGGCAAGTATTTTATGGAAAGATGCCTCCTTGGCGAAACAGGCGGCCGAGGCCCTGAAAATCACTGCCCCAGATTTGAAGAATTTGGGAATCATAGATGAAATCATACCGGAAGTAAGGGGCGGAGCTCACAGGGATGTTGAAAAACAGGCGGAAGCCATTGACAAAGTCCTGAAAACGGCTTTGCAGGAGCTTATCCGTACAGAGCCTGATGCCCTTATAAAAGACCGCTACGAAAAGTTTAAAAAGATGGGGAAATATAAGGAACAAAAAGAATACGAAAATGTTCAAAATTAAGGATTGTCCAAAGGGCATTCCTTTTTTATATAAAATTTGTTAACCACATGATGAAATGGTATTTTTAACATACAGGATCTATTGCTTT
Organism: Siminovitchia fortis; assembly: GCF_007681465.1. Taxonomy (NCBI): domain Bacteria; kingdom Bacillati; phylum Bacillota; class Bacilli; order Caryophanales; family Bacillaceae; genus Siminovitchia; species Siminovitchia fortis. The sequence goes on along the minus strand of NZ_VEKZ01000044.1, from coordinate 9,664 downwards.
GATACATATATTATTTTTCCAATGGAGTGACTCAGATGCGAAAGATAGGGGTATTGACAAGCGGGGGAGATGCACCCGGAATGAATGCAGCCATCCGGGCAGTTGTAAGAAAATCAATCTATCATGGGATCGATGCATACGGAATATATCAAGGGTTCAGCGGATTGATAACGGGTAATATAAAAAAGCTGGAGATTGGATCAGTCGGGGATATCATCCACAGGGGCGGAACAATCCTGCAGTCGGCCCGATGCGAAGAATTCAAAACGGATACGGGGCAGAGGCAGGGGCTTGCCTGTTTGGAAAAGCATGGGATCGAAGGACTGATCGTGATCGGCGGAAATGGCTCATACTTAGGGGCCAAAGCTCTTAGCGAACTCGGTTTTCCGTGTATAGGAGTGCCGGGAACGATAGATAACGATATTCCAGGAACCCAGTATACAATTGGGTTTGATACTGCATTAAACACCGTGCTGGATGCCGTCGACAAAATCCGCGATACAGCCACTTCGCATGAAAGAACATTTGTCGTTGAAGTGATGGGGCGGGATGCAGGTGATATCGCCCTTTGGGCCGGGCTTTCAGGAGGGGCTGAATCAATCCTTATTCCGGAGGAACCCTACGATATGGAAGATATTGCCGCCCGCATTGAAAATGGAGTAAAAAGAGGGAAAAAACACAGTATTATCATTGTCGCCGAAGGAGTGGCCAGCGGTGCGGAATTTGCTGAGAGGCTGACGGAAAAAACAGGGCTGGAAACGAGAGTTTCCGTCCTCGGCCATATTCAAAGAGGAGGAACCCCGACGGGGTTTGACCGGGTGCTTGCAAGCAGGCTAGGGGCCAAGGCGGTTGAATTGCTTATGGAGGGAAAAGGCGGCCGTGCAGTAGGAATGGAAGACGGCGAAGTCGTAGATGCAGATTTGCTGACTGTTTTGAATAAGCCGAAACATATTGATCACAACTTATACCAATTATCAAAAGAATTATCCATATAGGTGACTGTCAAATAGGAGGGGCATGTATGAAGAAAACGAAAATAGTCTGTACAATCGGGCCGGCAAGTGAAAGTCCTGAACTGCTTCAACAATTGATTGAGGCTGGAATGAATGTTGCCAGGTTGAATTTTTCACACGGCAGCCAGGATGAGCATCGCGAGCGAATCACCAACATCCGCAAAGCCGCGGAAAAAGCCGGGAAGGAAATCGGAATCCTGCTTGATACGAAAGGTCCCGAAATTAGAACCCATGACATGGAAAATGGTGCTGTCGAGCTGGAAACAGGTAAAGTGCTTGCTGTTTCTATGGAAGAAGTATTAGGAACGAATGAGAAAATATCTGTTACATATGAAGGATTGATCAATGATGTCCATGTCGGTTCCAAAATTTTACTGGATGATGGTTTAATCGAGCTTGAAGTGACCGCCATAGAAAAAGAGAGCAATGAAATTATTACGAAGGTTTTGAACAACGGTATTTTAAAAAATAAAAAAGGGGTAAATGTACCTGGGGTCTCTGTCAATTTGCCCGGAATTACCGAAAAAGATGCCCGGGATATCCTTTTTGGGATAGAACAGGGAGTAGACTTCATTGCGGCTTCATTTGTAAGGAGAGCCTCCGATGTGCTTGAAATCCGCCAACTGCTTGAAACAAATAATGCTCCGCATATGTATATCATTCCAAAGATCGAAAACCAGGAAGGCGTCGACAATATTGATGAAATACTGGAAGTATCGGACGGCCTCATGGTCGCCAGGGGTGACTTGGGAGTGGAAATACCGGCCGAATCGGTTCCAATGGTTCAAAAGCGGCTTATAAAAAAATGCAATGAGGCCGGCAAGCCGGTCATCACAGCTACCCAAATGCTCGACTCCATGCAGCGTAATCCAAGGCCGACAAGAGCGGAAGCAAGCGATGTTGCGAATGCCATCTTTGACGGTTCCGATGCAGTCATGCTGTCTGGAGAGACCGCGGCGGGAGCCTACCCGGCCGAAGCGGTCCGGACAATGAACAACATTGCTCTTGAAGCAGAAAAAGCATTGAACCATAAAGAGATCCTTTCCCATGTAAGCAAGCATAATGAACACAACATGATGGACGCCATTTGCCAATCAGTGGCCCATACAGCCATTAATCTTGGTGTAAATGCCATCGTGGCGCCAACGGAAAGCGGGCATACTGCAAGGATGATTTCAAAATACCGGCCAAAAGCGCCGATTGTCGCTGTAACATCCAGTGTGGACGTGACCAGGCGCCTGACATTGGTTTGGGGAGTATCCCCTCAAGTGGGTGAAAAGGTGACAACAACGGATGAAATGCTCGATCTTGCAGTCACTGAAAGCCTTAACTCCGGTATAGTAAAACATGGGGACCTCATTATTATCACGGCAGGGGTTCCAGTTGGGGAGGCGGGGACAACAAACTTGATGAAAGTGCATGTAGTTGGAGATGTTTTGGCAAAAGGACAGGGAATCGGAAGAAAGTCAGCCTACGGAAAAGCAGTCATTGTAAAAAATGCCGGCGAAGCCTTGGAAAAAGTAGAAAAAGGCGACATTATGGTTGTCATCGGAACGGACAGGGAAATGGTTCCGGCTCTTGAAAAATGTTCGGCTCTTGTTGCAGAGGAAGGCGGTCTGACCAGTCATGCGGCTGTAGTCGGTATCAGCCTTGGGATCCCGGTCATAGTCGGAGTGGACAACGCAACAAGCATTTTCCATGATGGACAGGAAATAACCGTTGACGGCACCCGGGGGGTAGTGTACAACGGTCATGCGAGTGTTCTATGAGGTCTTGTGATATAATAGGGGAAAGACCATTTGGGAAGTGACAAAATATGAGATTTCTACTATTCCTTTTCATTGTCGTCCCGGCTCTGGAAATTGGTCTGTTCATTTTGGCAGGCAAAACCATAGGCGGTCTGGCAACGATTGCACTGATTATCGCCACTGGAATCCTCGGTGCTTACCTTGCGAAACAGCAAGAGTTGGGAGTACTCAGAAAAATGCAGGAGCAAATGAGGTCAGGCTATCCTCCCGGAGAGGCGCTGATCGAGGGCGTCTGCGTTTTGTTTGGAGGCCTGCTCTTGTTAACACCCGGTTTCATTTCTGACATTACAGGATTATTATTGGTTTTGCCTCCAACCCGAAAAATGGTGCAGCCTGCTTTGTTAAAAATGATCAAAAGCCGGATCTCAAAGAAACAAATATATATATACAGATAAAAAAAAGAGCGGATGCTCTTTTTTTTGTGGAAAGAAAAATTTGGTAAGGAAAGGAATCGTGCGTAAGTTAGTTGTTAGGCATGCACCGTTCCAAGCCATTTCATTTAATGATTTTCGGCGGTTTGCCCATAATATAAGCCCAAATATCCCGAAAAACGTTCGCATTATGAAGGGTAGTTAGCAGAACCAATGTTACGGGTCCCAAAATAAGCCCGAGAAACCCTATAAGTTTAAAGCCCACGAATAAGGAGATGAGTGTCCCCAAAGGATTCAGGCCGATATTGGAAGAAAGGATTTTCGGTTCCATCAGTTGGCGCTGGACAATCACAACCGTGTACAGAATCCCAAGCCCGACAGCAAGTCCGAAATTCCCTGTTACCGCTTCATAGATGATCCATGGCACAAAAACCGTTCCGGTCCCCAAGTAAGGGAGCAGGTCAAGCAGCCCCAAAATAAGCGCAATGGTGATGGCATAGTTTACCCGCAGGATCAACAGCCCGACCAATACGATGACAAGGGTGATGGAGATTAATGTGATTTGGGCTTTAACAAAGCCGAAAAGAGCTTTTTTCAGATCAGCAAATACCCTTGTTCCGCTGCTTTTGACTTTACCCGGAAGAAGGCGGTTGGCAAGGGCGGTCAGTCGGTACCAATCCTTGCTGATAAAGAAGGTCGCCAATAAAGAAAAAATGATAACAGTGGCGGCATTCGGAATCCACGATACGAGGCCGGGCAAATTAAGGAAAAAGTTTTGCAGGAAAGCAGTTACGCTCTCTGTTATGCGTCCGCCGGTCTCATCAATGCTGTTCATGATCGTATCCTTCTGACCGCTGTCCAGGCTTTGGAACATGCCTGCCAGCTTGTTATAAAAAGGGATGACCTGGCTTGCAAACAGTTTCTCCAAATATCTGATCAATGTGGCGACATGTTCAGGCACGACTGTTGCAAGATAAGAAGCCCCCGCGACAATCTCGGCTATTAAAAGTGTAATCAGCCCGGTGAAAATCCCGATCAAAAGAATCAATGTAGTCAAAACGGCCAAAGTCCGGGGGAATTTCCATTTCTTTTCTAACATGCCCACAACAGGATTGATTGCAATGGCGATAATCAATGCGATGATAAATGGATAAATAACTTTTGATGCATAATATATGAAAAGCAGGGATGCGGCCGCAACGATAACAACAATGAAAAAGCGGACAACCCTATCTGCATTTTCACGATTCAAAGGAAACCCCCACCTTATCAATCTGATTAAATATATGATACCATGATTATGATAGAAAACGTTATGATTTTGGAAGGATGAGTTCTTTGTTCAATCAGGCTTTTTTCTTTTTGATCCTTTTACTTGGAATTGGAGTGATTGCAAAAAACCAATCACTTATCATTGCCGTAGCCGTGTTGATTATTCTTAAACTGGCCGGGGCGGATGAAAAACTTTTCGGCATCATTCAAGTAAAAGGAATCAACTGGGGGATCACTGTCATCACAATTGCCGTTTTAGCCCCTATTGCAAGCGGATATATCGGGTTTAAAGAACTCGGCGGGGCGATTAAATCCCCATATGCCTGGATTGCCCTTGGCGCCGGGATGGTAGTGGCCATCATAGCAAAATATGGTGTTACACTGTTATCCGAAGATCCTCATATTACAACCGCGCTTGTTCTTGGGACAATTATGGCTGTTTCCCTTTTTAAGGGCGTAGCAGTCGGCCCTTTGATTGGAGCAGGAATCGCCTACCTAGCAATGAAATTTTTTGAGGTTTTTCGCTCGGGATCCGGCATGGGCGGATAGATGATTTGCTCATCTAAAAGAAAATCTTATGGCTGGATATAAAAAATATGAATCATTATAAAATGTTGATAAATAGACAAGAATTTAGATTTGTTTATAATAGAAGATGAGTTCTTTATAATTTTATGATTTTCCACATGACATTTTCTTTGTCTAAAGTTTTCCTCTAAACAATGTGTATTACATGTTTTCCACCATATACAGGAAATTTTTAAAAAAAGAGATAAAGGAGAGGTTTTCAATGACAGCAACACGCGGGTTAGAAGGGGTTGTAGCCACAACATCCTCGATCAGTTCCATCATTGATGACACGCTTACATACGTTGGCTATAACATTGATGACTTGACTGAAAACGCCAGTTTTGAAGAAGTCATTTATTTATTATGGCATCTTGAACTGCCGACAAAGGAGCAGCTTCAGCAATTAAAAGAGGAGCTGGCAGAAAATATGGAGCTGCCGCAGGAAGTCCTCGCCAGCTTTAAGACTTATCCGCTTGAAAAAGTTCATCCAATGGCCGTTCTCCGGACAGCAGTCTCCGCTCTTGGAATTTTTGATGAAGACGCCGAAGTGATGGATAAAGAGGCAAACTATAAGAAAGCGATCCGCCTTCAAGCGAAAATGCCTGCCATTGTAGCCGCATTTGCCCGTATCCGCAAAGGGCTTGAGCCGATTGCCCCGCGCAAAGACCTTGGGTTTGCAGCCAACTTCATGTATATGATCAAAGGGGAAGAGCCTGACGAAATCGAAGTGGAAGCGATGAATAAGGCGCTGATTCTCCATGCAGACCATGAGCTTAATGCATCCACTTTTACCGCTAGAGTATGTGTTGCAACCTTATCAGATATTTATTCAGGAATCACAGCAGCTATCGGAGCATTAAAAGGACCTCTGCATGGCGGTGCAAATGAACAGGTTATGAAAATGCTTACAGAAATCGGTTCTGCAGACAATGTTGAAAGTTATATTAAAGATAAGCTGGAGAAAAAAGAAAAAATCATGGGCTTCGGCCACCGCGTTTACCGCAAGGGAGATCCGCGCGCCAAACATTTGAAAGAAATGTCCAAAAAGCTTACTGAAATCACCGGCGAGCCGGAATGGTACAACATTTCCGTCAAGGTTGAAGAGGTATTTACTTCCGAAAAACCGCTTCCTCCGAATGTTGACTTCTATTCCGCATCAGTATATCACAGCCTTGGATTTGATCACGATCTATTTACGCCGATTTTCGCTGTAAGCCGTACTTCAGGGTGGCTTGCACATATTCTGGAACAGTACGAAAATAACCGTCTGATCCGACCGCGGGCGGAATATACCGGACCTGGAATGCGCTCATACATCCCGCTTGACGAACGCAAGTGATGATGAGTTAGAATTTTAGATTGTATTTTGATATGATAAAGCGGGGAAAAGGTTAGAAGCTTTAGCTTTCTAACCTTTGATACTGAAATTGGAGGGATTTAGTTATGTCTCAAGCTGAAAAAATCACAGTTTCAAATGGTGTATTAAATACGCCTGACCATCCAATTATTCCTTTTATTGAAGGAGATGGAACAGGCCCGGACATTTGGGCAGCGGCTCAAAGAGTTTTAGATGCAGCTGTAGAAAAGGCCTACAGTGGCAAAAGAAAAATCGAATGGAAAGAAGTATATGCGGGTGAAAAAGCGCATAATAAATTTGGTGAGTGGCTTCCTGAGGAAACTCTGGATACGATCCGCGAATACCTTATCGCAATCAAAGGACCGCTTACAACACCGATCGGCGGCGGATTCCGTTCACTGAACGTTGCGCTGCGCCAGGAACTTGACCTGTATGTCTGCCTGCGCCCAGTCCGCTACTTTGAAGGAGTTCCTTCCCCTGTAAAACGCCCGGAAGATACAGATATGGTCATTTTCCGCGAAAACACGGAAGATATCTACGCAGGTATCGAATATCAAGAAGGCTCCGAAGAAGTGAAAAAGCTAATCAATTTCCTGCAAAACGAGATGGGTGTGAATAAAATCCGCTTCCCTGAAACTTCAGGTATTGGTATCAAACCGATTTCTTCTGAAGGAACGAAGCGTTTGGTCCGTGCAGCCATCAACTATGCACTAAAAGAAGGACGCAAATCCGTAACTCTTGTACATAAAGGAAATATCATGAAATTCACAGAAGGTGCCTTCAAAAACTGGGGCTATGAAGTGGCTGAGCAGGAGTTCGGAGACAAAGTATTTACATGGAACCAATACGACAAAATCAAAGAGGAGCAGGGAACAGAAGCTGCGAACAAAGCCCAGGCTGATGCGGAAGCTGCCGGAAAAATCATTATTAAAGATGCGATTGCGGATATTTTCCTGCAGCAAATTCTTACACGCTCCAAAGAATTTGACGTAGTGGCAACAATGAACCTTAACGGGGACTACATCTCCGATGCACTCGCAGCACAAGTCGGCGGAATCGGAATTGCTCCTGGTGCAAACATCAACTATGATACAGGCCATGCGATTTTCGAAGCTACACACGGAACGGCTCCTAAGTATGCAGGATTGGATAAAGTGAACCCATCCTCCGTCATTCTTTCCGGAGTTCTGATGCTTGAGCATATCGGTTGGGGAGAAGCTGCCCAATTGATTACCAAGTCAATGGAAAAAACAATCGAATCAAAAGTTGTCACATATGACTTTGCCCGCCTGATGGAAGGCGCGACGGAAGTGAAGACTTCTGAATTCGGAAATGCATTGATTGAAAACATGGATTAATTTTCTTTCAACAGGGAAAAGTGAGGTTAAGAGCAAAAAAATGGAGACTGTTTTTAAAGCAGTCTCCAATTGTTGTGAAATTTAATGAAAGAAGGGACTTTCCCATGTCATTAAAGCGGAAAAAAATATCTGTTATTGGTGGAGGATTTACAGGAGCTACAACAGCATTCCTGGCAGGACAAAAAGAACTTGGAGATATCGTCCTTGTTGACATTCCAAAAATGGAAAACCCTATAAAAGGGAAAGCGCTCGACATGTTGGAGGCGAGTCCGGTCCAAGGATTCGATGCAAACATCATTGGCACATCCAATTATGAAGACACGAGAGACTCCGATGTTGTCGTCATTACAGCCGGAATCGCCCGTAAACCGGGAATGAGCCGTGACGACCTGGTGCAGACAAACCAGAAAGTAATGAAAAGCGTTACACAGGAAATCGTCAAATACTCTCCAAACTGTCATATCATTGTTCTGACAAATCCAGTTGATGCCATGACATATACTGTGTATAAAGAATCAGGATTCCCAAAAAACCGTGTTATCGGCCAATCAGGGATCCTGGATACTGCACGATTCCGTACATTTATCGCACAAGAGCTTAACCTTTCTGTGAAAGACATCACAGGATTCGTTTTAGGCGGCCATGGAGACGAAATGGTACCGCTTGTCCGCTATTCTTATGCGGGAGGAATCCCGCTGGAAAAGTTGATTCCGCAGGATCGGCTTGATGCTATCGTGGAAAGGACGAGAAAAGGCGGGGGCGAAATCGTGAACCTGCTCGGCAACGGAAGTGCCTATTATGCGCCGGCCGCTTCTCTCGTCGAGATGGTTGAAGCGATTGTAAAAGACCAGCGCAGGGTGCTGCCTGCCATCGCCTACCTTGAAGGTGAATATGGATATGAAGGCATTTATTTGGGAGTGCCTACAATCCTGGGCAAAGATGGTGTAGAACAAGTAATTGAACTTGAACTGACGGCAGAGGAAAAAGCGGCTTTGGACAAATCGGCAGATGCTGTCCGGGAAGTTATGAACGTTCTTGAATAAATCCCTGTGAAAGACCAATCAGCTTAATGGTTGGTCTTTTTTTCTGAGTAAGAAAGTATAAGATGTTTTAGCTTTAAAATTTTGAACAAAGCCATTTGTTGTCTAGCTCCAGCGCCTATCGACTAGCAGACTTCGCACCTCCTCCTACGATAAGTCAACATCGGCTCGTTCCTCGCCGTGTTTCCTTTATCTCGTCGGAGGCACTCCAGTCTGTACGTCGATGGGCAAGGCGCTTGCGCTTTTCTTACTTTGTTTTCAATAATAAAAATGGTATTATATTTCACAATAGATCGCAAACTCATAAACTTTTTTCGGGGGTGCTCTTATTGTTATTGGGGAAAAAGCGTAAGCTTGGGCGGCAGATTGGTGAAATCTCAAGAGGCGAAAAGCTGAAGCTGACAGAGAAAATCGAAGATAAGGATCTGTTGCTGTATCTTGGTTTGACAAATGACGCCAATCCGCTTTATATCCAGCATGACTATGCTTCCCAAACACCGTATGAAAAGCCAATCGTCCCACCGATCATGTTGACGGGAATCATCACTTCGGCTGTTACAAAATATTTGCCGGGGCCGGGCTCCAATATCCTTAAGCAGGAAATAGAATTTTTGAAACCGGTTTTTCATTATGCAACAATCGATTTTTTGTTTGAAATTATCGATGTCAATGAACGGGATCATACGATCACTGTGAATGTGCTCGGGACTGACCGCGGCGAAACGGCCATAAGGGGAACCCTCCTTGTATGCCCGCCATACCCATCCTTAGGAAAATAAATGGAGCAGGCGATTCGGCCTGTTCTTTTTTTACTGAGTAAGCGTACAATGTCAAATACTTTTTTCAAGTTTTAGAGTAACTCAAAGACACCTACC
>NZ_VEKZ01000043.1:0-34284 GCF_007681465.1 Siminovitchia fortis | reverse complement strand
CCTCATCAATTCCGTACCTCCAGTAATAGCCATTTCGATGAACATTCCCTTGGGCAATACAATTACAGTCGGGACATCGGTCAAACATGGGAAATTCATTCTCTTTTCCTCTTAATCCATATTCTTCAAGCCCAATTCCAAAATCATGAATAATGATCATAAAAAACTCCCCTTTATAATATGCAAAAAATTTAGCATATTAATTCAGGGAAGTACAGAAATCACGCCGGAGGAATTTGAATAAAGAAGGCCTATTTTTGACGGAACAAAGTGATTCTTTACATCATTCATCCCTGGCTAATTTACAAGGGGAAATTGCAACAACCAACAATTCAGTTAGGGTATATGAAAATTCAAATACTACCAGTCATGTATACGGTACCCTATCAAAAGGCACAAAAGTTAGCATAATCGAAAAGTCAAGTGGCTGGTATAAAATCCATTATAGTGAAACATGGAGAAATGCAAAAAGGTTCGATGTAGAAGAGTATCTTAATCCTAACAATCATGATATCTTTCAACATTTGTTATTAAGTTCAAGCACTGGTGTATCGGCAAAAGAGTTAAATAAAGTCTTAATAGGAAAAGGTATTTTGGAGGGAAAAGGGCAAGACTTTATTAACGCTAGCAACAAACATTCGGTTAATGAGGTTTACTTAATTGCTCACGCTCTTTTAGAAACAGGTCATGGGACCTCAGGGCTGGCAAATGGAATAGAAGTTGGCAAAGATAAAAACGGTAATGCCGTTGTTGTTACAGGGAAGAACAGAAATAGTCTTTCAGATGTTAGAAAAGTATACAACATGTTTGGAATTGGAGCTTATGATTCCTGCCCTGAAACATGTGGAGCAACCTATGCTTATAATAGTAAATGGTTTACTCCTGCAGATGCGATAACAGGCGGAGCCCAGTTTGTTTCGTCTAGTTACTTTGCAAGAGGGCAAAACACTCTATATAAAATGAGATGGAATTATGCTTATCCTAATGATCAAGGCGGATTTCCCCAATATGCAACGGATGTAGGGTGGGCAGTTAAGCAGATTTACCAAATCAAAAACTTATACTCAAAATTAAATAACCCTACAATGTTATACGATATTCCAAGGTATAAGTAATAGGGACAAGCACTTGAGCCAAATAGCGGCTTCAGGTGCTTTTTTAATGATAAAAGTAAACACATGTGTTACAAAAGGGATATATTACTTCTTTTTTAATTGCTATTTATTTGTTATATTAAGCTTTGAATAACGTATAGAATATTTACATTTTAATCTAATGGAGGACCAGAAATGGCAAATAAAATTTTAGTAACCGGAGGAGCGGGGTATATTGGCTCACATACAGTAGTAGAACTCTATAATGCCGGTTACGAAGTGATAATAGTAGATAACTTTGTTAACAGCAATTTAGAGGTTATAAATAGAATTAATGAAATTACTCATCAAAAACCTATTGTCTATCCTATAGATCTTTTAATTAAAGATGATTTGGAAAAGGTATTTAGTCAACATAAATTTGATGGGGTAATTCATTTTGCCGGGCTAAAGGCGGTAGGTGAATCTACACAATATCCACTAAAATATTATAAAGAAAACATTTTGTCGACTATTAATTTATGTGATCTAATGAATAAATATGACGTTAAGAATTTGGTCTTTAGCTCATCGGCAACTGTGTACAGTCCTGAAAATGAAATGCCTGTCAATGAAGAAGGCAAATTAAGACCTAGTAACCCTTATGGAAGAACTAAGCTATTTATTGAAGAAATTCTTCGGGATTTATACCAAGCTGATAACGATTGGAGGATTGTTTTACTTCGTTATTTTAATCCGGTTGGCGCCCACGAAAGTGGTTTAATTGGTGAAAGTCCGAAGGGAATACCTAATAACTTAATGCCTTTTATTACAAATGTAGCGACGGGTAATCTCAAAGTATTGAAGGTGTTCGGTTCGGATTATGATACAGTGGATGGATCAGGTGTAAGAGACTATATCCATGTTACCGATTTAGCAAAGGGGCATGTTAAAGCTCTGCAAAAAAATGTGAATCCGGGAATCAGAACTTATAACATGGGAACGGGTAATGGATACAGTGTGCTAGAAGTAATAAAAGCTTTTGAAAAGGCAACAAATAGAAAAATCTCTTACGAAATAGTGGATAGAAGGCCTGGTGATGTGGCGGTTTCCTTTGCAGATCCCACTAAAGCAATGGAAGAGCTGCATTGGAAGGCAGAGAAAAACATACTCGAAATGTGTAGGGATGCATGGAAATGGCAATCTAAGAACCCAAATGGATATAATTAAATCTTGTTTTAAAAACCTGCAAAGTGGTTAATATTTCTTTGCAGGTTTATTTTCATTATCAATTTGTCTTTTATTTCTACTGAATGTATAATTTATTATTGTGGCAACAATGCATTTTACATGTTTTTGAAAGGAAAAATTATGAAATCTGCTATTAATGTAATTAAAGAACAAATCGAGCACTTTTATTTAATAAGAAGACTTTCACTGTATGAGTTAAAAAGTAAAAATAAAAGTAACTATTTAGGGATGGCTTGGGAGGTCATAAATCCCGTCATCCAAATTTTAATCTATTGGTTTGTGTTTGGCAGTATTCGTCAACGGGCGGATATAGAGATTGCACCCGGATTCAATGTCCCTTTTATTCACTGGTTATTAGCAGGTTTTATTTTATGGATATTCTTCTATCAATCAACCATTCAAGGATCAAAGTCAATATATACCAGGTTGCGAATGTTATCGAAAATGAATTTTCCCATGAGTGTTATTCCTAATATAGTGATATTTTCTCAGTTTTATATTCACCTCTTCATGTTGGGGATCGCATTTATCATCTTTCAGCTGTCTGGTTTTTTTGTAACCATTTATTTTGTACAAATTATTTATTTTATATTTGCAACCTTTTGTTTGATATTTGGCATATCCTTAATCACATCAACTTTATCAACTATCATTAGGGATGTGCATATGTTCCTTAATGCGACTTTGAGGATGTTACTGTATTTGTCACCCATTCTATGGCAGATATCCATTTTGGACAATCCATTACCTACTATCATGAAATTAAACCCTCTATATTACTTAATTGAGGGATACCGCTCAGCCTTATTCGGTACAGGATGGTACTTTATTGATCACTGGCAGTATACACTTTATTTTTGGGCAGTTGTGGTAATATTATTTTTATTTGGATCAACATTGCATATGAAATTTAGAAGACATTTCATAGATTATTTATAAATGGTTGTGAATAAGATGGAAAAATCTATTATTGTAAAAAACATTACAAAAAAATATAAGCTTTATAATGGAACTAAAGAGCGAATGCTCGATTTGATCCTACCAAAGAGTTATGGGGAGGATTTTTATGCATTAGCTAATGTGAGCTTTGAAGCCAATAAAGGTGATGTTGTTGGATTTATAGGAATTAATGGATCTGGAAAGTCAACACTTTCAAACATCATTGCAGGAATTGTTCCCGAAACATCAGGTACTGTAAAAGTAAATGGCCAGGTAGCTTTGATTGCTGTGTCTGCTGGCTTAAAAGGTGACTTGTCGGGACGAGACAATATTGAACTCAAACTTTTAATGTTGGGTTTTTCAAAAGAGGAGATTAAATCTTTAGAACCGGAAATCATCGAATTCTCTGAGCTAGGAAAATTCATCGATCAGCCCGTCAAATCATATTCAAGTGGAATGAAGTCACGCTTGGGCTTTTCCATATCCGTTAATGTAGATCCTAACATCTTGATCATTGATGAAGCATTATCTGTAGGAGATAAAGCCTTTGCGGAAAAAAGTTTGGCAAAGATGAAAGAGTTTAAAAATCAGGGAAAAACAATGGTTTTTGTAAGCCATTCTATAGGCCAAATGAAGCAATTCTGCGATAAGATTCTCTGGCTGGAATATGGAATGGTTAAGGATTTTGGAACGGTAGATGAAGTTATTCCCAAGTATGAAAAATTTCTTAATGAATTTAAAAAGTTATCAGGAAAAGAAAAGGAAAAATATAAAGCAGAAGGCATGAAGCGACAACAAGAGATATTAATGGCACTCCATTGATTTCCCTTTAATCTTGTAAAAGTAATAACATATATATTTTAAGGTTTTTTTGGATTTCTACAGAGGACAGGTATATGAATAAAAAACTTATACTCTTTTCAATTATAACTATGGTAATTGGGGTTTTTATTTTAGGAAAAGCTTTCTCGATTGATACAACTAGCCTGCTTCGAACCTTTTAAGTGAAGAGAGATTTATCACCCTAGCTCATCGCGGGGCAAGTGGTTATGCCCCTGAGCATACAATTGAGGCATATAAAATAGCAAACAAAATGGGTGCTGATTACATCGAGATAGATTTAGGCATGACACGTGATGGAGTTTTGGTGGCTATGCACGATGATAATGTGGATCGCACTACTAATGGAAAAGGACTGGTACGATCTTATAATGTCTACGAATTAAAGTCACTAGATGCGGGTAGTTGGTTTAACAAAAAATATCCGGAAAAAGCAAGAGAATCCTTTGTTGGAATGGAAGTTCCAACATTAGACGAAATATTTTTGGAATTTGGTGATACAGTCAACTATTATATTGAGACAAAGCAGCCTGAAGAAAATCCCGGGATGGAAAAAAAGCTTATAGCGTTGCTGGAAAAGCATCATTTATTGGAAGGGGATTTATCAAAAGGAAAGGTCGTCATTCAATCTTTTAGTAAGCAGAGTTTGCTTGAAATTAATAGGCTTTACCCGGACCTTCCTTTAATACAATTGTATTGGTTTGAAAGTACGCCAACTTTCTCAGATGAAACGTTAAATGAGATAAAAGAATATGCCGTGGGTATAGGATTAAACCACAATGTCCTAACCAATCAACTTGTAGAAAGTTTTAAAGAAAGAGGGGTATTGTTGCATCTGTATACGGTTGACGATCGTAATGAATTTAAAAAATTAAGAGCATGGGGTGTTAATGGCATATTTACTAATGTTTCGGATATTGAAGAAATGTAGCTTTGCTTAATAAGCCAACGCTTTTTTGCTGGTAAATCATGCATTTTATTAAGCTTAAATTCCACAACCTGTTCAATTAAACTTTTTAGAAGCGTTTTTACGAATTGGACAAGTATATACATCTTCATAATAAAAAGTTTCAATTACAATTTTTATATTATTATAAACATCCAAATTGTGAAGGGTATTCCTCTAAAAGTGTTTTTTTAACAAATGTGGCCGTGTTCTTTAATAGCAGATCAAGTATCAAAGATCCAAGGTCTGAACAAATTTATCTTAAGGCATAAGGGAGGGCTCGGCCTCTACCGAACCCTGATTCTAAATTATTCACTGATAATATTGTAATAATAGTGGTTATAAATCTGTAATCCGCTCATTTTCACTTGAATACGGATAATCATCATTTCGGCCATTTTCCCACACTCCCGTCGATCCGCTTGTACCCATCATATCATAGAGAGCTACCTCACATTCACCCCAAAGTTATCCCCAATCGTTGTATAAAAATCAATTTTTTTCCCGCCATGTTCAAATATCCGCCTGGTATTCATTTTAATATGGAGCTTTCTATAATCGTAATATCTGATGAACATCGTGTGGCTCGCCGTATTCAGATTTGCCAACAAATCCAACGGTATTTTTATTTCAAACAGGTTCTCTCCTATCTGATCAATAGGCAGCACGGTTTCATTCAGTTCGTTATCTCGCTGGCGGATAACAAAGCAGTTTACTTTATCAAGGTCGTCTCCGTAAATATTAACCCGCAAAACAAACTGGCCGTCCTCTATCACATGTTCCTTGTATACCGCCAGCATATTGATCCTTGCCCATTCAAAAGGTTCTTCAAGCGGAAGGCGATAGTAGGGCAGGCCATCCTCCCGAATCACCATTTCCTTTGTTGTATCTTTCAGGCTCCACTCAATCAATCTGACGATATCGGTATATCTTTCCTGCTTGAAAAGGTCCACCAATACTTTGTGCCACGGCTCGAAGAAATTCTCTGTAAAATCGTATCGAAGACCTTTTGTTGTTTCCAGAACTTCTGCGAACTTCTTATAGTACTTATCTTTTCGAATGGACCTTAGAAAATGATGTCGGTTAAATAAGCGTGTAATACAGTCAAATTCATACAGCCGGTTCAAAGCCATCCGTTCAATTTCCTCCGGAAGTTCCTTTTGGATAACATGCCGGATGACGGCCAAGTTCGTATCAGTTTTTTCAAAAATGGTCGTCGTACTTACAAGGCTTTTATTATCTTTAAAGCGATTGACGTAATAGATTACGTCCTTTGTTGTTGAGATGCTCGGACAATTGGTCAGGACGTCAATGAAAAACTGCTTGTCTTCCGCAAATTTCATATCGGGAAAACGGCAGTTATGATCTCGGAGAAACTGTGTTCGCATCATCCTTGCAGTTGGCCCCAAATGCTGAAAAATGTGCGGGATGGAGCAGGGATTAATGGATTCCCTATATTCGCAGCTATTGTATTCACCCGTGACGACAAGCTTATTATCCTCTACTTTGATCGTACTGCCGATGGCATATGGGTCTCCGGTTTTTTCAAGCAGCTTGTATAGAGCTTCAATTCCATTCGGGCTCAGCCAATCATCTGAATCAATGAACATTGTATATTCGCCTTTTGCCAGCTCAATGCCGGTATTTCTGGGTTTTGCCGGCGATCCATTGTTGTTTTTGAAAAAAACAGGAACGATATTCGGATAGGCGTTCGCATAATCAAGAATGATTGAACGGGAATCATCCGTCGACTTATCATCTATGATCAGGAACTCAATTTCGTCAAAATCGATTGTTTGATCGATCACGGAATCAATCGTTTTTCTTAGTGTTTTTTCAGCATTATAAACGGGCATGATGACGGTAACCTTTGGGTTGGGATTTCCGTTTGTCGGATGGACGTAGTAGCCCTCTTGATTGTATGTATAGGAATCAGCAGCCGATGAGACCGCCCCATTCGAAAAAATTCGGGTCAGAAAGGTAAGCATAATAAACCTCCATGCATTTTAAATCACACTACCTATTATTTTCATTGAACGGTTTTTATAAACATGAAACGGTTTATGCGCCCAATCATTGGACATACTTTTGATATGTCTATGATTTGTTGTGGTGATCAATTATGAAAAAAAAGCTGAAAAAGCGCCTCAAAAAAGTTTATAAAAAGACATTCAAATTCATGAGTTCATCTCTGCCCAAAGATCAAAAGCTTATCATCTTCGAAAGTTTCCTTGGAAAACAGTACAGTGATAATCCAAGGGCGATCTACGAGTATTTGAAGGAACGCCATCCGGAGTACAAGATGTACTGGAGTGTCGATAAAAGAAAGGTACACGAATTTAGGGATCGACCGATTAAAATCGTCCGCCGTTTCTCTCTCAAATGGCTTTTTTTAATGACGAGGGCGAAATATTGGGTGACGAATTGCAGGATGCCGCTTTGGGTCAGCAAATCCCCCCAGACGGTCTATGTCCAGACATGGCACGGCACCCCATTAAAACGGCTGGGGCTGGACATAGATGAAGTTCACATGCCCGGAACCAATACGAAGAAATATAAACGAAATTTTAAGAAGGAATCGGCAAAATGGGATTATTTGATTTCACCAAATGGCTATTCCACTGAAATATTCAGGCAGGCATTTGATTTTAAGAAAAAAGTGATTGAGTCCGGGTATCCGAGAAACGATTTTTTAATCCAATCCAATAACGCTGTGGCGTCCGCCAAGATCAAGAACGCCTGCGGGCTTCCTATTGATAGGAAGGTGATATTGTATGCCCCGACATGGCGGGACAATCAGTATTATTCCAAGGGGAGATACAAGTTTGATCTGCAGATTGATCTGGATACGCTGAAAAAAGAATTGGGAAATGAGTACGTCATTTTGCTCAGGCTCCATTATCTTGTTTCGGAAAACCTGGACTTGTCAGGAATGGAAGGATTCGTGTTCGATGTTTCGTCTTACGGGGACATCCGTGATTTGTATCTCATTTCCGATGTGCTGGTCACTGACTATTCATCCGTATTTTTCGATTACGCCAATCTGAAGCGGCCGATGATCTTTTTCGTTCATGATATCGAAGAGTACCGCGATCAGCTGCGCGGGTTTTATTTCGATTTTGAAAAAGAAGCGCCGGGTCCGCTCGTTCGGACGACGGAGGAACTGATTGCCGAAATCCGCCGTATAGAACTAAACGGATTCTTGCTCTGCGAAAATTTTTATAAAAAATTTTGCCATCTGGAAAACGGGAAGGCCAGTGAACAGGTCGTGAAAGAAATATTCCAATTGTAAAGAGGCGGGATTTTTGTGAAATCTGCCGTTACCGTTATTAAGGAACTCATTGAAAACTTTTATTTAGTCAGAAGGCTGTCTCTTTATGAACTAAAAAGTAAAAACAAAAATAATTATTTAGGGATGACCTGGGAGTTTTTGAATCCCGTCATCCAAATACTAATCTATTGGTTTGTGTTTGGAAGCATCCGCCAGCGGGCTGATATAGAAGTAGTGCCGGGATATGAGGTTCCTTTTATCTATTGGCTTCTCGGCGGATTCATCTTATGGACATTTTTTTACCAGTCAACCATCCAGGGATCAAAATCCATTTATACAAGACTGCGGATGTTATCGAGAATGAATTTTCCGATGAGCGTCATTCCCGCCATCGCGATTTTTTCACAGTTTTATACACACGTTATCCTGCTGGGAGTCGCGTTTGTGATTTTCCAGCTGGGAGGCTTTTATGTAAGTGTGTATTTTCTCCAAGTGATTTATTTTATTTTTGCATCCTTTTGCTTAGTCTTTGCTATTTCTCTGATTACATCAACTTTGTCCACGATCATCAGGGATGTTCATATGTTTTTAAATGCGACGCTGCGAATGCTGCTCTATCTATCGCCGGTCCTTTGGCAATTTTCCATTTTGGAGGAGCCATTGCCGACGATTCTGAAATTGAATCCGTTGTATTATTTGATCGAAGGCTATCGTTCTGCGTTGTTTGGAACAGAGTGGTACTTCCTTGAGCACTGGCAATATACCCTTTATTTTTGGGGTATTGTTATGGTGTTGTTATTATTCGGAGCAAAAATCCATGTGAAATTCCGCAGGCATTTCATTGACTATTTATAGGTGTGATACATATGGAGAAAGCGATTATCGCGAAAAACATCACAAAAAAATATAAGCTTTACAGCAACAATAAGGAGCGTATTTTGGATCTCCTTTTTCCAAAAAGCTATGGGGAGGACTTCTATGCGTTGGCAGACGTGAGCTTTGAAGCGGAAAAAGGCGATTCTGTAGGCTTTATCGGCATGAACGGATCAGGAAAATCGACTTTGGCTAACATTATTGCCGGCATTGTTCCGGAAACATCTGGAAGCGTAGAGGTGAACGGACAGGCGTCTTTGATTGCTGTGGCCGCTGGATTAAACGCCGATTTAACTGGCAGGGATAATATCGAACTGAAGCTGCTCATGCTTGGTTTTTCAAAACAGGAAATTGTTGGCCTGGAGCCGGAAATCATTGATTTTTCAGAGCTTGGGAAGTTCATCGATCAGCCGGTCAAATCCTATTCCAGCGGAATGCGGTCCCGCCTCGGATTTGCCATTTCAGTCAACGTCAATCCGGATATTTTGATCATCGACGAAGCCCTTTCTGTCGGAGACAAAGCATTTGCCGAAAAAAGCCTGGACAAAATGAAGGAATTCAAACGGGAAGGGAAAACCATGATTTTTGTCAGCCATTCCTTAGGGCAGATGAAAAGATTTTGCGATAAAATTTTGTGGCTCGAATATGGAATGGTGAGGGATTACGGATCTGTTGAAGACGTCCTTCCAAAGTATGAGAAGTTCTTGGATGAGTTTAAGAAGCTGTCGGGAAAAGAGAAAGAGGCATATAAGGAGAAGGGGATGGAGAGGCAGCTGGAAATGTTGAAGCAACCGGTTTCGTAAGAAATACTTTTAAATTATATGTCCCATCAACCAATATATAGATTATAATCCTCTTAGACAGCCATTATTTTCTAACAGAAAGGTCAAGAGGATGAGACATATAAAAAGAGCCCTTATTTGTATACTGATTATATTATTGAGCGCGCCCGCTTCGGCGTTTGCGGAGACTGAGATAGAGGTAGATTCAAATCCGAGTATGCAGGGGGAACCGGCTGCTAATGTTTTAAATCAGTCCGCTAAGAACTATATGCTGATCAGCAATGAATCGGTGAACCCCAATAGCAGGCAATCTACAGGAACTCCCGTCATTAATAACGAAAAATATCGTTTGGAGAAAAATGTAAGGCCCGAAGCCTTTCGGATGGATGTAAACCTTCCGTTCGATGCCGAAAAATTCGAAGACCGGAAGCTGCATGGAAGGTCTTTGATGTATAAATCCCTTATTAAAGTAGGGGAAACGCGGAATTTTAATGTTTTTGATTTTGACAAATTCATAGAATATAAGATTCAGGCCCGGCTTCTTTATACAGGAAAGAAAGTGAATGTATGGGGTTATGATAAAAATTTTACAAAAGAACATGCGAAGAAGTTAGGCAATGAATTTGATGAAAAAATTTACCCGGCAGTCACTGAGAATTTTGGGCCCGAGTCGGATGTGGACGGCGACGGTAAAATAGATATTCTTTGTTACGATATAAAGGACGGATTCAAATACAGCGGAGGATACATAGCCGGCTATTTTTATGCGAGAGATTTGTATGATGCACCAGGCTCGAACCGGTCGGAAGTTTTTTATATCGACACCTATCCGACAATGGGCCTGGGTTCCAAAAAAGATGTTACGGGCGCATATAGCACTTTGGCCCACGAATTTCAGCATATGGTGAACTTTAACCAAAATGTCTTGGTTGAAGGCGGCAAGGAGATGGATCCGTGGCTTGATGAAGGTCTGTCAATGGCAGCCGAGCAAATTTATACGGGCAGCGTATTAAAAGACAGGATTGATTATTATAACTCTTCCTATTCTGTCACAAACGGCCATTCCCTTTTATATTGGGATGATGATGGGGACGTGCTTGCCAACTATTCCCTATCTTATCTTTTTATGCAGTATGTAAAGGCACAGTCGAAACAGGGCGATGCGATTTTCAAAGAAATCATCAGGGATAAAAGCAATAACTACAAGGCTGTTGAAAAAGCTGCGAAGAAATACATTGATCCCAAACTTACATTCGGGACATTGATGACCAATTTCCGGGGAGCCCTTCTTTTAAAAGAAAAAAGCGGAAAGTACGGATTTAACAGCGAACCAGGCTTCAACACGATAAGGCCTCGGATTTACAAAGGATCCAGCGCCAATTTAAGGGGCGGGGGCGCGGTGGTCAAAGAAGCAACGGGCAAAGAAACAATACCAACTTCTAAAGGAAAGAATATTAAATACACATTTTTTGGGCCCGGCGAGCCAAGGGACCACACGGCACCGGCTAGACCAGTTGTACAAAAAGTGAGTGACCGGGATACGGTTGTAAAAGGCACCGCCGAGGCAGGAGCCGCGGTATATGTAAAAGCGGGTACTGCAAGTTTGGGAAAGGCCGTTTCTGACAGCAAAAAGTCATTTTCGGTTGCGATTAAAAAACAAAAAGCGGGAACCAAGCTACAAGTATACGCCGTTGACAAAGCCGGAAACAAAAGTGATGCTGTTGCTGTGACAGTGATTGACAAGACGCCGCCGGCCATGCCGACCGTTTCCAAGGTCAGCAATCGGGACTTGAAAGTGAGCGGGAAAGCGGAGGCAGGCTCCAAAATTACGGTTACAGCCGGCGGGAAGGTCATTGGTTCAGGAATGGCCGATAAAGCTGGCAAATATGCAGTGAACCTGAAAGCACGGCGAAAAGCCGGTACAGCACTGTATGTGAAAGCTGCCGACAAAGCCGGCAATGTCAGCAAAGAGCGCAAAGTCATTGTAGTGGATAAAATCCCTCCCAAAGTACCCGAAGTGAACAAAGTGACAAATAAAACAACAGCAGTTAAGGGAAAAACAGAGAAGGGAGCCACTGTCTCCGTTAAAAGTGGGAAAAAGGTGCTTGGTACGGCCAAGGCTAATGACAAAGGCAGTTTCACTGTGAAAGTAAAAAAACAAAGAGTTGGTACGTTATTGGAAATATACGCAAAAGACCAAGCAGGAAACACGAGTAAGGCTGCAAAAGTTACAGTTAAAAAAACTTAACATGGAAGAAGGTTGTCCTTTTTAAACAGGACGGCCTTTTTTATATTGTTTGAGGGGGCAATGATGATCTGGGAGTGGGGGGATATGATCCGAAAAAGCGGAGATATGATCGGGAGGTGCAGGGAAATGATCCGATGTGAGCGGGATATGATCCAGGAATGGCGAATATGATCCAAGGAGTGTGGGATATGCTCCGAAAAAGCGGAGATATGATCCGGTGTGAGCAGTATATGATCGGGAAGTTCGGTTTATAATCCGATGTAAGCAGGATATGATCCAAGGAGCGCGGAATATGCTCCGGGAATGGAGAATATGCTTCTTTTTCAAGAACGGATGAATAGGTTTTAGAAAAATGTTCTTTCCGCATCCTTTGGAACTGCCGGGACACTTAGGATATGATCTGGAACCCTTTGAAATGATCGGAAACCTCTCGGATATGATCCGAAACGCTAGGGATATGATCTGAAAACGACGATAAATGATCCCGGGAAAACATAATATGATCCGACTTCTAAGTATTATGATCCGCTGAACCTTACCCTTTATATAGGTGGAGAGATTCATCCTGGTCAAAAAATATGCTCTAGGTACGATCCGATCCGCGTCAGATATGATCGGAAACCCAGTAATATGATC
The DNA here is from genome assembly GCF_007681465.1 of Siminovitchia fortis. Lineage (NCBI taxonomy): Bacteria > Bacillati > Bacillota > Bacilli > Caryophanales > Bacillaceae > Siminovitchia > Siminovitchia fortis. Next base: position 21,425 of record NZ_VEKZ01000043.1, on the reverse strand, counting down.
GGAGCCCCAAGAAATATGATCTATCTTACGCATCATATAATCGGATCTGCACCATAAATGGTCCGAATCCAGGTAATATGATCCAACTCCAGGTAATATGATCCGTCCCCCGGGAATATGATCCAAAAACTTTAGAATATAATCCGGTTTACCTCCACTTTTACGGACAGCAAGGAAAAACTCTCAAGAAGTAATGGAAAAAATAGAGTCATTAACAGAAGGAGTGAGCGCAGGAAAATGAAGAGCCAGTGCTTTTTTATATATTAAATCCCCTTCCTCCTATAGTATAATGAACAAAAATAGATAATTTTTCCCAGAAAGAAAGAGGTGGGGATATTGTACTGTCCAAATTGCGGCGCTGAAAAACAAAAAAGGGGTCAATATTGCAGGGAATGCGGAAAGCCGATGGGGTCACGCTCTACAATCATCATTTCTCTGATGGCGTTGCTGATTGCACTGGCCGGAACGGGGCTGGGCATCTTCTTCTTTTTAAATAAAAAAGAAGAGCCAGTAAAAGTCATAAAGGCGGAGCGCGAGCCTGACCCTGTAGTGAAAGTCATCGAGGAAGAGAAAGAAAAAGAACCGGAACCAGAACCGGAAAAGAAAGAGGAAGTAAAAGCACCCGAACCTCCAAAAACGAAAAGCAAGACAGATATTATAAAAGAGGCTCAAAATAAAGTTTTTACTATTTTCACAGATACGAGCCAAGGGTCTGGGTTTTTATTTACTAATAAAGGGGATGTCGTGACGAACGCTCACGTGGTTGCAGGATTCACAGATGTGTTGGTGAAAAGCAGCGATGGAACGGAATACCAGGGCCAGGTCATCGGTATTTCGGATGTCGTTGATATTGCACTTATACGAGTTGATCCGTTGTCCGGAAAAGAGCCGCTTCCAGTTGAAATGGCGCAAACCGCTGTAGGCACAGAAGTCATTGCGCTCGGCAGCCCACGAGGGTTGGAAAATACGGCAACAGTCGGATATTTGACCGGGGTCGACCGTGACATCTTGGGAGAATTCAATTATGAAAAAGTGTATCAGATTGATGCACAGATTTCTCCGGGAAGCAGCGGCGGGCCGCTGTTGGATGCAACGACAGGAAACGTGATCGGCATCAACTCGGCCGTGTTGATTGCGGATCAATCCATAGGATTTTCAATACCCATGTTCAGTGTACATAGCCAATTCACCCAATGGTCCCAGAATCCAATGAGTGCGGAAGAGGTCAGCAGCCTGTTCGGATTTTATGAGGAATATTACGATTATTGGGAGTGGGAAGACTCAGATTGGGAATACAATGAAGATGACTATTATGACTGGGAAAGTGATGACGGGTCTGAAAACCAGGATGGGAACGATTCCTATGAAGAGGAACCCGAGTCTGAGGAGTACGAAGAGGAATCTAAAGAAGATCCATCCTTAAAGCAAAATAATAATGATGAGGAAGGTGGATTATACAAAGAAAATACAGATGAAGAAGCGAATGCGGAGTAATTACATCAGCAAGGCCCAAATTGATTGGGTCTTGCTGCTTTTTTGTTTTCGAATTGGGGAGGGAGACTTAAGTATGCTCCGGGATGTGAGGGATATGATCCGGGCCATACTAGATGTGATCCACAATTAAGTAAATATAATTCAAGAAATCTGAGATATAATCGAATGAAAAATATGATCCCTGATAAAGCAGATATGATCCGGAGATGCGGATCTATGATCCAACCTATTAAAAAAGGTTCAGCTCGGCTGAACCTCACCTAATCTACATATTTTTTTATGGTCTCTCTCCACAAAATGTAACCTTTTCCCGTCAAATGGATCCCGTCAATCGTATACTCCTCCGGAAGCTGATCGTTCTTTGCAAAATTGGAGTAGAGATCTATATATTGAACCCCGGCATCATCCGCCAATGAACGCAGCTCGTTGTTCAATTTCTTGATTTTATCATTCGTTAAGATCCTGCCATACTTCTTGTTATTGACAGGAAGTAAACTTTGGATAAATATTTCAGTATTTGGTGAGCCCGATTGAACTCTGTTGATGATTTTAGAGTAATTTTGAATCGTTGCAGAAACACTTTGGCTCTTCAAATCGTTCACACCAATAAGAAGAAAAATTTTTTCTGGCTGGGCCGTTATTACCCCATCGAGCCGGTCAAGAACCCCTGCGGTAGTGTCACTGCCAATCCCCCGGTTGATTACAGTTTTTCCCGGAAAAAGCTCACTCCATTCCGTTCTGAAGGTAAGGCTGTCTCCCAAAAATACAATGGATCCCGGCGGTATCGGGAGTTCGTTAAACAAACTAGTTCTCTCGTAGTAATGAAAGCCAGTTCTCTTGACCATATTCGACTTCTTTGCCCCAGCGTCAACTTTATCGAGCTTGACGAAAGTGAACCCGATTATAAATATAAATAGCAAGTTAAATCCGATAGAAATAAAAAGAATGCGCTTAATTTTTCTGTTCATGATGCACCTCATAATAATTGTTGTTACAAGAGTATCATAAAAAGGCATAAAATTTTACACGAATTACAAATTTGTTACATAAATTTCAAGAAGTGTAATATGAAGGGTCTGAGAAATGCTGCACATGATCCGAGGCGGAGTAGATATAATCCAATGTGATCGGCATATGATCCAGGAGCGGAGAATATGATCCGAAATGGGGCAGATATGATTGGGGCGTGCGGGATATGAGCCGAAATAGCGCAGATATGATCGGGGCGTTCACGAAATAATCCAAAGTAATCGGGATATAATCCAGGAGCGGAGAGTATGATCCGAAATAGGGGAGATATGAACGGGGAGAGCGAGATATGATCCAAAAAAGCGCGGATATGATCGGGGCGTTCACGAAATAATCCAAAGTAATCGGGATATAATCCAGGGAGCTGAAAATATGATCCGCGATAAAGAAGCTATGAGCGGGATCATCCGAGGTAGGGTTCAGCTAAGCTGAACCCTACAACCAACGCCTTAAATGCTCAGGAGACAGGTAGTAAACCCTGTTTTTATTTTTTCCTGAAAAAGGAAGTTTCAGAGATGCGAGAAGTTTCGAGGCAACCGATCGGGAGGGGAGCTTGACAAACTGCCGAAACTGTCGGTTTGTAATCGAAGCACCAAACAAATAATAGTAGTCCAAAAGTGCAGGAATGTGTGCTTTGCTATCTTTGTACCCGCAATTTGCACAAATCCACGAGCCCCTACACCTGGCCATAGAAAGGGATTGACAGTTCAGGCAGTGGACGCCTGGTAAAATATCCTCTTTTTTAATATTAAATTCACTTAAATTATCCGGGCATGAGGGGGTATGCAATTTTAGCAAGAGGTTGGTAATCTTCTGCATCTCGCCATTTGTTAAAATAACTTCAGTATGCATTTTTGAAAAACTATCGGTTTTTTGCCGTAAGGCAGAGGGGCGAATCACTTTAGGTGCTGCAATCTCTCTGTAGGCGGGATCGAATTTTACGATAGACGAAGAGTTTGTCATTACGACAAACGAGGTGCTGGGAAGCTTGATATTAAGGTGTTTGTCTATTAGATTCTGTAAATGAAAAAGTTGATTTTCCGCCTGGATAATCGGATTTTCATAGGAATAAGTCCGATCTCGGCAACGATGTTCAATCTGATGTTCATCGATGATGACCAAATCCGAGTAATTTTTCGCTTCGTAATTGATAGAGTACCGGTTCGAAAGCAGAAAGGCATCAATTTGGAAAAATGAATTTTGGGAAAGGGGCAGCCGCAGATCTTGAAAAATGAAGTGGTTATCGCGGGGCAGCTGGTTCAGGTAAAAATCCAGAGTACGTTCACCTTGGTATCCGGAGGACCGAATGGCAAGTTCTTCTTGTATAGGGCGCACGGATGAGTGGTTCTTGAAAATTCTTCGTAAACAAGCTTCTAGGGCCGGAATTTTTGGGGGAATTGTTCTTCGTTTCTTTATCAAGATATCACCTCTTTTTTTAAGTTCAGTTTTAGCATTCTATGGAGAAGGCTAAAAGTCCTTCTTGTTTTGAGAAAATTGTCTGAAAAAGTTGAAATATGGTCTGGAAAGGTAAAAATATGGTCCTATTTGAACCTGGAATGCGGAGCGGTTCGGCTTGCCGAACCCAACCTTTTACATTATGATGATGCGAGCACAAGGCAGGGGTTATGATCCGAAGCATGGCTTATATGGTCCAAAAGGTGGTAAAAATAATCCGGCTTTTGAATCTTATGATCCTGGAGAAGCATGAAATAATCTGGGTCCGGGAATATGATCCGGAACCCAATGCATATGATCCGAATCAGGGCCAATATGGTCCGAAAAGTGTGCATATAATCCGGCTTTTGAATCTTATGATCCTGGAGAAGCAAGATATGATCCGGGCCCGGGTATATGATCCAGGTGCCGCTGTATATGATCCGGATTCTCAATAAAATGATCCGGGTCCGGGAATATGGTCCGGAACATCAAGAATATGATCCAGGGCCGAACGTATATGATCCGGATTCTCAATAAAATGATCCGGGTCCGGGTATATGATCCAAAACATCAAGAATATGATCCAAGACCGAACGTATATGGTCCGGAACATCAAGAATATGATCCAGGACCGAATGTATATGATCCGAAGCAGGACCAATATGGTCCCAAAAGTTTAAATATAATCCAGTTTTTGAATCTTATGATCCTGGAGAAGCACAATATGACCCGGGCCCGGGTATATGATCCAAAACATCAAGAAAATGATCCGGTGCTGAACGTATATGATCCGTTTCATCATGGATATGATCCTGGTTCGCTCTTATATACTCCGGATCATCAGAAATATGATCCGATTCATTAAGGATATGATCGAGAGCCGCTGAAAAAAAGGCCCAGCCTCCGGCTGAACCTCCCCTTAATCCGCTATAAAATAATCTCTCAAATATTCGAACCACACTTCGTGTCCCTTTTTGTTAGGAGCACTCTGCTTATCCTTCAAATAGGTACGGAGCTCTTCATTCTCCTGATCAGGCCATGCAGACCAATGATCCAAGTAGTCGAGGCCTTCCGCATTGGCAAAGTCCTTCAATTGTCCAACTTGGTCAGGATAGAATGTTGCACCATGAATTGGGTGCGGCGGCTGCAGCACAACAACAGCGCCTTTTACAGCGGATATAAATGTTTTGATATTTTCATGGTTGTCTTCCACTTCGACATTTCCATTATCATTCAGCGTAAAAGGCTCAAACAATACAAAATCCGGTTTGAATTCGGCCACTGCTTCAGCGTGCCCGCTGTTGATGAATTCATCTGATCTCTCGGCATATTCAAATATGCCGACTTCAATGGCATCACCATATGTTTTGCTCAATGCATCCTGCAGCATAACGGACCATCCGCCATCTTCCTTGCCGACGGATTCGGAGCCGACGAAAGCAATTTTATAAGGATGGCCTTCCTCTACGGCTTTTTTAAAATCATTCTGGGCCTCCTCTGGCCAGTTCGCTGCAGCGGCTAAAACATCGTTTGAATCCGCTTTTATTGGTTTCTCTGTTTTTTCCTTCACATTAGCTGTCTCTTTTTTCTCAATCGTAGGGGCCGGAGTAGAAGCACTTGTTTTTTCTTTCCAATAAAAATGAGCAGCACCTAGAAAGAGGAAAGTTGCCAAAACAACTAATAATGTAACAAATTTGCGCATATAAATCCCCCTGCTTTACGTAAATATAACGTTAAAAACTTGTAAAATATGTAAAATATCTAACTGTTCTACGAAAAACGTCTGGCTTTTTTCTATTATACGACATATAATCTTATTTAGCGGTTTATTTTTACAAAAAATCTATGATAAACATGCCACAAATTTAAAGGTTTGTCTAGGAGGATAACATGGAAGAAACAATCAGCCTCAGAGAGCTTATGGAGACCATCCGGAAGCGTCTCAATTTAATCGTGCTCATAACTATGGCTGCTGTCCTGGTCAGCGGGATTGTCAGTTATTTCATTATGACGCCAATCTACCAATCTTCGACTCAACTGTTGGTGAATCAGGCGAAAAGCGACCAACCGATGGTCAATCCAGGGGAAATTCAAACGAACCTGCAGCTGATTAATACATATAACGTCATTATTAAGAGCCCTGCCATCTTGGATCAGGTCAATGAAGACCTGGATTTAGGTATGACAGTAGAAGAATTGAATGAAAAAATCACAGTTCAAAGTGAAAAAGACTCACAGGTTGTCAATGTGACAGTGCAGGACCCTGATCCTAATAAAGCGGCTGAGATCGCAAATCATGTAGCAACTGTTTTTCAAAAAGAAATTGTAGACATCATGAACGTCGATAATGTCAGCATCCTTGCAAAAGCGGAAGCGGGAGAAAATCCGTCACCGGTAAAACCAAAGCCGCTTCTTAACATCGCCATTGCCTTCGTTGTGGGGCTTATGGCAGGGGTCGGAATCGCCTTCTTATTGGAATATCTTGACAATACAGTGAAAACAGAGCAGGACGTAGAAAAATTATTGGAACTGCCTGTTCTTGGTGCCATTGCCACTTTTGAAGAGCAGGATATGCAAAAAATGTCTCGGACAGAAAGAAGTCCAAAGCTGAGGAGTGAGACAGTTGGTTCGAAGTAGTAAAAGTAAAAAGGCTATGCAATCCACAAGGCGAAAGCTGATTACAAAGCTGAATCCAAAATCCCCGATCTCGGAGCAATACCGGACGATAAGGACCAATATTGAATTTTCATCCATAGATGAAGAGATTCGCAGCATCTTGGTCACATCTTCAGGGCCGGGTGAAGGAAAGTCGACTACAACGGCCAACTTGGCAGTTGTATTCGCCCAGCAGGGAAAGCGTGTGCTGCTTATAGATGCCGACCTTCGAAAACCGACAGTGCATTACACATTTGGCATTACCAATACATTCGGTCTAACAAATGTTTTGACCCGGCAAATGGAATTGAAGGATGCCATCAAAACGACGAATGAAGAGTTGCTGCATGTATTGCCTTCCGGGCCGATTCCGCCAAATCCGGCCGAATTATTAAGCTCAAGGGGCATGAAGGAGTTTTTCGAAGAAGCGAAAGACGCATATGACATGATTATTTTCGACACGCCTCCAGTTTTAGCGGTAACAGACGCTCAGATTTTGTCGAATCAATGTGACGGGACTGTCCTGGTCATCTCCAGCGGCAGAACAGAAATAGAAGCGGCAGCGAAAACAAAAGAACTGCTGGAGGCCGCCAATGGCAAGATTCTGGGGGTTGTTTTGAATAATAAAAAGATGAGCAAAAACAACAATTATTATTATTACTATGGGGCAAACTGACCACTCGACAAGTTTCGCTATTTACTAATACTATAATTCCAGTAAAATGGTAATATATCAATGTTCACACAAAGGGGAGAGCCGCATTGATAGATATACATTGTCATATATTGCCAGGTATTGATGACGGCGCTGCTGATTTTACCGAGAGCCTGCTCATGGCCCAAAAAGCTCAAGAAGAGGGCATCAAGAAAATCATTGCAACGCCGCATCATCAAAATGGAAAATATAACAACTTCAAAGAGGACATTATTCAAAAGACAAGTGAATTGAATGATTACCTCAAAAGTGAGCAGATCAATGTCGAAATCCTGCCCGGCCAGGAAACTCGCATTTACGGGGAGATGGTCGAGCACTTCGACCAGGGCGAGATTTTAACGTTGGCCAATGTCTCCTCCTATGTATTTGTCGAACTGCCATCCGGTCATGTACCGCGCTATACGGAACAGCTTTTGTTCGATCTGCAGATGAAGGGTCTCACACCTGTCATCGTGCATCCGGAAAGGAATTCCGAACTGATCGAGCAGCCGGACAAGCTATATAAGCTAGTGAAGAACGGGGCAGCAACCCAAGTGACAGCTGCGAGTTTTGTCGGTTATTTCGGAAAAAAGATCCAAAAATTCACCGCTGATTTAATCGAAGCGAACCTAACCCATTTTGTGGCATCAGACGCACACAATACGACTAATCGAACGTTTAAGATGGAAGAAGCATTAGAGACAGTTAAACGGCAATATGGAACTGATCTCTTATTTATGTTTCTGGATAATGCAGAAGCGATTGCGGAAGGAAAAGATATCTTTAGGGAAATCCCTGAACGGGTGAAAAAGAAGAAACTTTTCGGCTTCTTTTAATTCGCTAAAGATTGGAATTTTTCGGTTATGCCTCCTTACCGTTATCAATGGAGACACTCGGCCATGCCGTGGGTGGGACAGAAATCCTAGCCTTAGACGCCAGTCGTCAATGGTGTGGTGTGAGGATGGGTTAGATGCCCATATTTTACTTTATTAAAAGGTTAATGGAATTAAATGTCTAATGAAAGTGCATAATTTTGTGCGTTTTCATTAGACATTTATTTTGTAAGTTTCTTAAGACTAATCTTATAATCTTAATTAAGAAAAAAACATGTGAAATATTGAGCAAGTAATTTGTTTTCATTCTCTTAAAATCTTAAAGAAAAGAAGGGATTCTTGTTGACCTATCAAAAGCGTGTACCGCTGTTGATGCTGCTAGATTCCGTCATCGTTTTATTTTCAATCTATGTCGGTTACTTCATTCTGCATCCGTATTCGAGTTTTTACAGTTCTAAGTTATTATTTGTTAGCTCGCTTATCCTGCTGATCAGCCATCATATTTTTGCTTTCCGTTACCGTTTGTACCATAAGGCATGGGAATATGCGAGTGTAGGAGAATTAGTCACGATTACCAAGGCAGTCACTTTCTCAATCGTAACAGCGGCAGTTGCCCAATTAGTTGGAGCCGGCAATATACATATCCGCGTTCTTTTTCTAACTTGGATGTTACATATGCTTTTAATTGGCGGATCGCGCTTTTCCTGGAGAATGTACCGGGACCGTTACATAAAACCGAGAAATGAGAAAAAAAGGACGCTAATTGTCGGTGCAGGTGCGGGAGGAACGACAGTTGCCAGGCAATTATTGCATAACAACGATGTGGAGTTGAACCCGGTCGCATTTGTAGACGATGACCCAAGAAAATACATGTTGGAAATGTATGGAATCAAGGTATGCGGCACAGTCACAGACATACCAAGGATCGTAAAGGAAAAAAGAATCAAAAACATCATCATTGCCATCCCTTCGCTCTCTAAAAAAGAGGTACGCCGCATCTATGAGATTTGCGCAAAGACAGAAGTGGAAATAAAAATCATGCCGTTATTGGAAGATGTCATGACAGGCAAAATTGAAGTTAGTGCGCTCCGTAATGTGGAGGTAGAAGATTTGCTTGGTCGCGAACCCGTGGAGTTGGACATCAGCAGCATTTCGGAATCCATTACAGGAGAGACAGTGCTTGTTACAGGGGCGGGCGGATCCATTGGCTCGGAAATATGCCGGCAAATTTGCAAATTCACTCCGAAAGAGATCATCCTTCTTGGCCATGGGGAATACAGCATTTATAACATTGATATGGAACTTCGCCAGGAGTACGGTGATCATATCGGTATCTTTCCGGTTATCGCGGATGTGCAGGACCATGAAAAGATCATGGAGGTCATGGGACAATACAGACCGAGTGTAGTATATCATGCGGCAGCGCATAAGCATGTCCCGCTTATGGAAGCCAATCCAAGAGAAGCTGTTAAAAACAATGTCTTTGGAACGAAAAATGTCGCGGAAGCAGCAGATGCTTTTGCTGTAGACACTTTTGTCCTTGTCTCTACGGATAAGGCCGTCAATCCCCCAAATGTAATGGGAGCAACAAAGCGAATAGCTGAGATGATTGTTCAAAACATGGCCAAGCAAAGTGCGACGAAGTTTGTTGCAGTTCGTTTTGGAAATGTGCTTGGCAGCCGTGGAAGTGTTATTCCGCTGTTTAAAAAGCAGATTGCAGCTGGAGGACCGGTCACGGTTACCCATCCGGATATGACGCGCTATTTCATGACAATCCCGGAAGCATCCAGACTAGTTATCCAAGCTGGAACACTTGCCCGAGGTGGGGAAGTCTTTGTACTAGATATGGGGGAGCCGGTGAAAATATCGGATTTGGCGAAAAACCTCATTACCCTCTCTGGTTTCACAGAAGAAGAAATTGGAATCAAATATACCGGAATCAGGCCAGGAGAAAAAATGTATGAGGAACTTTTAAATGAAAATGAAGTTCAAAAGGAGCAGGTTTTCCCGAAGATTCATATTGGGAAGGCGGAGCCGCTTGACGCTTCAGAATTATACAATTTCATCGACACGTTGAAGCAAGCGCCTTTAGATCAGGTGAAAGAAATGATTGTGGAAGTGGCAAACAGAAAACCAGAACGAGTCGTACAGCTCGCTAAATAAGAATTGGAGGTCTTCTCATTGAAGAAAGTAAAAAAGGCGATCATCCCGGCGGCGGGATTGGGAACGAGATTCTTGCCGGCAACAAAGGCGATGCCAAAAGAAATGCTTCCAATTGTAGATAAACCAACGATTCAATACATAGTAGAAGAAGCAATTGCATCCGGTATCGAAGACATCATCATTGTGACCGGAAAAGGAAAGCGAGCGATTGAAGACCATTTTGATCATAACTTTGAGCTGGAAGATAATCTAGTTAAAAAAGAGAAATACGAATTATTAGAGAAGGTAAAGGACTCATCCAATGTTGACATTCACTACATCCGTCAAAAAGATCCAAAAGGTCTCGGTCATGCAGTTTGGTGTGCAAGAAAATTTATTGGTAATGAACCTTTTGCAGTCCTTTTAGGAGATGACATTGTACAAGCTGAGACGCCTGGCCTAAAACAATTGATCAATCAATATGAAGAAACACAATGCTCTGTAGTGGGCGTGCAGCAAGTCGCGGATAACGAAACGGATCGTTACGGAATCGTCGACCCGATTGAAAAAATGGGCCGCCGCTACCAAGTCAAACAGTTTGTGGAAAAGCCGAAAATGGGGACAGCCCCTTCCAACTTGGCAATCATGGGTAGGTACGTATTGACCCCGGAAATATTCACATTCTTAGACAAACAGGAAATAGGTGCTGGCGGTGAAATCCAGTTAACGGATGCGATCCAGCAGTTGAATCAAATCCAAAATGTATTTGCTTATGATTTTGAGGGTAGAAGATATGATGTAGGCGAAAAATTGGGCTTCATTACAACGACAATAGAAATGGCGCTGCAACATGATGATTTAAGAGAAGAACTGCTTGCTTATCTCAAGGTAATCATGGCTAAAGAAAAACTTGTGAAATAAATTACAAGTCCTCTGTTCATATAGTAAACCTTACCGATATGAGCGGAGGTATTTTATTATATGATTTGGTAAATTAGTAGTTGAGTGGAAGCAACATGAATATCCTATCAAGTACTAAATTACTAACACCAACATTAAGGAGTATAACGGTATGTATTTGAAAATAAAGAGATTGATAGATATCATTCTTTCTTTTATTGGTTTAATCATTTTATCACCGATTTTTTTGCTATTGATCATTGCAATAAAACTAGATTCAAAAGGGCCAATATTGTTCAAACAAAAACGAGTTGGTATACATAAGACTCACTTCAATATATTAAAGTTCAGAACGATGAGAATTGATACACCAAAGGACACGCCGACACACCTTTTGGAAAAACCTGATCAATATATAACCAAGGTGGGGAAATTCCTAAGAAAAACGTCGCTGGATGAACTTCCGCAAATTTGGAATATTTTTGTCGGGGAAATGAGTATCATTGGTCCCCGTCCTGCATTGTGGAATCAATATGATTTAATTGAAGAACGGGATAAGTATGAAGCAAATGATATTCCGCCCGGTCTTACGGGATGGGCACAAATTAAAGGCAGAGATGAATTACCTATTGAAATAAAAGCAAAACTGGATGGCGAATACGTTGAAAAAATGGGAGTTTGGATGGACATCAAGTGCTTTTTCGGAACAATTGTGAGTGTTGTTAAAAGTGACGGGGTCGTTGAAGGTGGAACCGGAGTAATGGATAAGGAAAAAGCAGCCTATAATAAGGAGACCGCATCACGGTGAAGAAGGTATTAATCACAGGGAAGAATAGTTATGTAGGTAATAGTTTGGGTAAATGGCTGCAGCAATATCCCGAGAAATATCAAGTTGACTATATTAGTCTGAGAGATCAATCCTGGGATAAAAAAAGCTTTTTATCCTATGATGTCATCGTCCACGTTGCTGGGATTGCTCACGTTTCCACAGATCCCAAAATGGAAGAAAAATATTATAAAGTGAACCGTGATTTAACGATAGAGGTAGCTGAAAAAGCCAAGACCGAAGGTGTAAAGCAATTCATATTTTTAAGCAGTATCATTGTGTATGGTGAAAACATAGATAATGACGGAATGATCGATAAGAATACAAAACCAAATCCCAGCAACTTTTACGGAAAAAGTAAGTTGGAAGCAGAAAAAGGGATAGAATCTCTCAATGACTCAACACTTAAAGTAGCCATTCTCAGACCGCCCATGATATATGGAAAAGAATCTAAAGGGAATTACCCTAAATTGGCAAAAGCAGCAAAGGTTCTACCTATATTCCCGGATTTTGAAAATCAACGAAGTATGTTACATATTGATAATCTTTGTGAATTCATTAAGCTACTTATAGATAATGAAGAAAAGGGTTTGTATTTTCCGCAAAATGACGAATATGTCAAAACAAGTGAGATGGTTAAAATAATTGCTGAGATGCATGGTAAAAAAGTTAAGCTGGTGAAATTTTTTAATCCTCTGCTTTATATGTTGAGGAACAGAGTTGGGATTGTCAATAAGGTGTTTGGTAATTTATTTTATGATCGGAATATGAGCTTCTATAAAGAAAAGTATCAAATCAAAGATTTCAGGGAGACAATCCGCATAACAGAAATGGAGAATGGAAGTAGTGACATTACAGTTAAAAAAAACGAATGATTTAGTATCAATTATAATGCCTGCGTACAATAGCGGTGAGTTTATTGGTTTGGCTATTGAGTCAGTTATAGGTCAGACATACCCGAATTGGGAACTTTTGGTGATAGATGATTGTTCTACTGACAATACTGAAGAGATAGTGAGAAGATATATTTCACAAGACTCTCGGGTTAGATATCATAAATTAGATGAAAATTCTGGTGCTGCTGTTGCAAGAAATAAAGCTATTGATCTTGCTAAAGGTAAATATATAGCATTTCTGGATAGTGATGATATTTGGTTTCCTGAAAAATTATTTAAGCAGATTAATTTTATGGAAAAAAACGGGTATAACTTTACTTGTACTAGCTACACAAAAATTGATGAACAAGGAAATTACTTAAATAAAACAATTAAATCAAACAAAAGGTCTGACTATAATTCGATTTTAAAGACTTGTCCAGGAAATTCCACCGTTATTTATAATGCCGGAGTACTAGGGAAGTTTAAGATTCCCAATATCAAAAAAAGAAATGATTATGTGATGTGGCTCCAGATAATAAAAAAAGAAAGATACCTTTTTGGAATTGAGGAACCACTTGGCAGCCATCGGATTCGAGGTAATGCAATATCTAGTAATAAATTTAGCCTAGTAGGATACCATTGGAGGGTGTACCGAAAGATTGAAGGATTATCCCTCATTAAATCAAGTTACTTAGTGATTTATTGGGTACTGGTTACTATATTAAAATTAAGATGAACTAACCTTTGCTTTATATTGTTTTAGGTGAATAAAGGATGAAAAGGAAAAAATTATGAAAAAAGTATTTATAGCAACTAAGTCAAGAGGTTTTTTATACAATTTGTTTAGGAGTAAGATTAATAACATTAATTTTATATATAATAGTGAAGTGTTTTATGAAACCAATTCAAGGATGAAATTATTCCTTTCTAAAATATTAAAGTCAAAACTCTTAGACCATTTTGGACTAATAAAAAGGGTTAGAGTCCGGGATGTTAATGCTGATATTTTGTTTAGTTATAATAAGTTTTTAAAATCAAATAAGAAATATGTGATATATTTGGAAAACCCTTTGGCTCTTGTGCATTATTCAACCGGAAGGAATAAAACATTTTTAGGTAAGGTTAAGTTAAGAAGGTTTTTGATGGATCCAAATCTAAAAACAATTATTTGTTTGTCGAAAGCGTGCTATGAGACATTACCGTTATTTTATAAAATTCCAGGAAGAATAAGTGTTGAACAAGTTTATCCCTTGGTAGAAAATAATTATTTAACATCTGAGAAAAATATTAAATTAAAATGTTATAAGAAGGACATTCAGTGCTTATATATTTCTTCGAATTTCAATCTTAAAGGCGGAAAAGATATCTTAACTTGTTTTAAACAATTGGAAAGAGATGGAGTAAATAATATTAAACTAAAGGTTATAACCCAAGTGAAAACTTTAGATGATGGGTTAAAGAAGGAAATAATGCAAAACAGAAACATAGAAATATCCGACTTTAATTATGATAATGATCAGTTAAAGGAAATTTACAATGCATCTTGCATTTTGCTAAATCCTACAAGACAAGATAGTTTTTCTTTAGTAGTACTTGAAGCGATGAAATCAGGAAACGCAATAATTTCATCTGATCTATATGCAATACCTGAAATGGTACAGGATGGTATCAATGGTTATCTAACCAGCCCCAAATTTAGATTTTTTAATTATGATAATTTACCTAACGAATATGTATGGAACAATAGAGAGAAAACTATCTATTCTGATTATATAGATGACAGTATGGTGGATTTTTTATATGAAAAATTAATTTACTTAAATAATAATAGAGGTGAATTAGAAAGGCTCACCAAAAATTCCTACTTAAAGTCAAATACTGGTGAGTTTAATAATGTCTATATTAAAGACAAATGGGAACAAATATTTTATGATGCTATAACGGATAAAACTGGGGGAATTTAATGCTTAAAGTTATGTTAATTGACCCATGGGGTAGTGATGAAAATTCATACTTTACAGGGTTAGTTAAATCCTTATCAAACTATACAGATTTAACGGTTTTTGGTACAAATCAATATACAATGGGAAGTGCAAACTTCAAATTGTTCCCAACGTTTTATAAAAACAATAAAGGCGGGAAACTAATCAAGTTAATAAAAGGTTTAAAGTATATTTTAGCTTATTTTAGGATTATCAAAGAACTTAAAACTAATCACTATGATGTAGTTCATATTCAGTGGTTGCTACTTTATAAAGTCGACAAGTTATTTTTAAAAATAATAAAGAAGCATTGTAATAGAGTTGTGTACACTGCTCATAATGTGATTCCACATGTAAATGGATCAAATTATATCAATGATTTGAGAAGAATTTATAGCCAAGTGGATTTGATATTATTGCATGGTGTTGGAATCAAGGAAGAATTTATTTCTTTTTTCAACGAGTTTGAACATAAGGTGAAAATTCAAAGGCATGGAAGATATTTAAACCAAATCACTGAATATGATCTTAAGAAGGTTGATGAAACCATAATTAAAAAGGTAAATGGATACGATAAAGTGTTTCTTTTTGCTGGTATTATGTTTTATAACAAGGGAGTTGATAGCCTAATAAATATTTGGTTAGATCATTTCTCTAATAGTAACAACCTATTAATTGTAGCAGGAAAAAAACAGCCTGGATATAAAGAGCTAGATGACCTAGAGGCGAAGATTCAAGAATGTAATAATATAATCTATTTAAACTCTTACATAGAAAGCGATTTATTTAGCTATCTCTTCAAGAGGTCTGACATCGTTGTGCTGCCATACCGTCACGCGAGTATGAGTGGGGTAGTGTTTACGGCTGCAGAGTTTAAAAAGCCATTATTATGTACAAATATCGGGGCTTTAACGGAGTATGTTATTGAAAATGAGAATAGCTTTTTAGTTGAGTCGGATGCAAATCAAATTTATAAAAAAATCAAATATATTTCTGAAGAAGTATCGAGAGATGAACTTGTTAAAATGGGTAACAAACTGCACCATCATATTACGACTAACTACTCGTGGGATAATATAGTTAAAAAGCTAATTTGTGAATGTTATAAAGAAAACTCAGATATAGATAAATATTAGGAGGGGCTATGTCGACTTGTTGCATAATATTAAACTATAATGACAGTGAGACAACCTTAACTTTATTAAGGCAGATTAAAAATCATCGTGATTTGGATTATATAGTTATAGTTGATAACTTATCAACAGATAATTCCTATGAAGTCATTAAAAAATTTAAATCCAATAGAATACATGTGCTATTAGCCGAATATAATGGTGGGTATGGCTATGGAAACAACTTAGGTATCAGATATTCTTATGAACAATTAAATGCAGATTACATTTTGATAGCAAACCCAGATGTGGCCTTTTCTAATGAATGTGTTATTGAATTGAGGAAAATTCTACAAGAGGACAAAAAATGTGCAATTTCTGCAGCGGTACCATTAAAGCCTAACGGAAGAAGACAAAAAGTCATTGCTTGGAAATTACCTAAGTTAAAAGAAGAGATAATAAGTGCTAGTATGATTTTAAGCAGGTTAGCTGGTTTAGAAATAAGGTATGATTATAAGGAATTTTCAAACAAGAAAAAAGCGTATGTTGATGTTGTACAAGGGTCGATGTTAATGTTAGATGCTAAAATAATGATTAAATACGGTATGTATGACGAAGAGTTTTTTTTATATTATGAGGAGCAAGTCTTAGCACAAAAAATGAAAAAGCACAATTTTAAGAGTGTATTGCTATTAAATCAGAGTTACATTCACAATCACTCTGTATCAATAACAAAAAGTTACAAATCAATTGTTAAGCGAAGGAAGTTGTTGTTAGACAGTAAATTATTATATTTAAAAAAATATCATAATTTACACGGCATCAAATTAAGTTTAACAAAAATCTTTTTTTTCTTAACACTTGGAGAAACTTGGCTTATTTCTATAATAAATAATTTTCGCAGAAAAAAGGACATTTAATATGATCTTTATATATATTTTATTGAATATTATTATATATTTTTTCAGTAAAAGTCTCTTTAATAAGAGAATAAATCCGATTAGTATATACAGCATTATTTGGGTAATTATGCTTGTTGGTTATGAATTAAAGTTAGTCTATTATTATGATTTAACACTTACTACATGGTTCGTTATAATAACATTTCAATTATCATATACTATTGGTTGCATATTAGGACAAACAAGGTCAGATTTTTATAAGAGAAACTATAAACAAGGATATCCTATTAAATCCGATTCTAAGAAAATTAAAGAAAAGCTAAGAAGGATAATATTAACTTTATCATTAATATCAGCTGTAGGAATAATTCCTAATTTATTAATTTTAATCGGGAATTATGGAACCAATATTTTAGAATTAACTAATCAAATTTATCATGACAGGTTAACGAATAACAGGAATTTTGAGTTAATCCCATACATAGGAACTCTAATTCATATTGCTGTTATTTTATCAGGTATTTACATAAATAGATATGGATTAAGGTTATTTCTGTTCGTCCCTATAACGTTGCTAATTCTAAATGTGTTGCCAAGTGGTGGACGGTTAGATATAATTTTGGGTTTACTTTATATTCTTCTGCCATCATTAATGAGCAATAAACCCAAAACCTCTAAAACCAAAATTACACCGAAACAAAAGTTGGGGGTAGTTACTTTAATATCTATTATTTTGATGGTTTTTATTAAGCTGACAAATAATAGAAGCTCATGGGTTACTCCCGATGCTTTTATGAGTCCATTAATGGTGAAGTTAGTAGGTATAAATCCGGCGTTTTATAAAATATACACTTATTTTACTATACCACCTGGGGTTTTGAATGCTTACTTATTGGAACCAACCTATAATTTTGGAATAAACACCATGGGGCCACTTATTAACTTATTTAATAAACTTGGTGCAAATTTAGAATACCAGAGGTATCAAGAGGCATATTATATCCCTATATACACAAATGTTGGATCTTATATACGAGAGTTGATTCAGGACTTTACCTATTTAGGAGGAATATCTGTCGTTTTAATTTTCGGATTTTTATTTAGTAAGTTTTATTATAGAGTTAGGATAAAAGGTACATTTACCTATGAAATATTACTTTGTATTTTTGGAGTTGTAATCGTAATGTCTTTTTTTATGTGGCAATATCGAGAAACTATATTTTGGATAAACACATTTTTGGGTATTCTTATCGGACTTTATTTTGACAGATTGGTAAACAAAGAGAACCAATCGTAATGAGCAGTCACAATTCGAATCCCTAATACACGAAAAGGGGATAGCCTCATAACAATAAATAGACATTTTCATAGGAATACAATGGCTCGATAGTTTTCGCTATTGATTAATTTTTCTTAAGTGGTAGCAGTACGAATTTAGATAAAAGATTCTGTGAAAAATTCACAACTCAGCTTAACATGTGTCAAGTTAAGAATTTACCATTAAATCCGAATAGTTGAGGTTTTCAGCTTGAATAGGTACGCTATTAAGTTTATTAAAAATTTTTCTTATACACTTACATCAAATTTTGTATCATTATTAATTTCAATGTTAGTCATATTAATTGTCCCAAAACTAGTAGGGATAAAAGAATATGGGTATTGGCAAGTATATTTATTCTATTCATCTTATGTAGGATTTTTACATTTTGGTTGGAATGATGGAATTTATTTAAGGTACGGAGGAAAAAAGTATTCAGCACTAGATAAGAATTTATTTTTCTCTCAATTTTATATGTTACTTATTTTCCAAGCCATATTAGCATTTTTTATGATAGTTTTGTCAATACTATTCACCACGGATATAAATAAAAAATTTATCTTTCAAATGATTGCATTTGGGATGATAATAGTAAATGTAAGATTCATGTTAATTTACATTTTACAAGGCACAAATAGAATCAAAGAGTTTGCCCAGATCATCATGTTGGATAGAATTATATACTGCTTTCTAATAGTATTAGTTCTTTTAATCGATATTAAAAATTATAAATGGCTAATATTGGCTGATTTGGTCGGGAAATTTATTTCCTTAATATTTGGTATGTATTGTTGTAAGGATATGGTTTTTAGAAATATTAAGGGTTATTATTTTAGTTATAGAGAAACTATGGCAAATATAAATGTAGGTATGAAATTAATGTTTGCAAATATAGCAAGCATGATGAATATCGGAATTGTAAGGTTTGGTATAGAACGTTCGTGGAGTGTTTCAACTTTTGGGAAAGTATCACTTACGTTAAGTGTAGCAAACCTTATGATGTTGTTTATTAATGCATTGGGAGTCATTCTGTTTCCAGTATTAAGGAGAGCTAACAAAGATAGATTGCCATATATATATATAACAATAAGAGACCCTTTAATGGTAGTGCTTTTAGGCACACTATTATTGTATTATCCTTTAAAAACTATGTTAGTGAAATGGTTACCCCAGTATTCTGATAGCCTAATCTATATGGCACTTTTGTTTCCAATGTGTATTTTTGAGGGAAAACTTGCTCTTCTAATTAATACTTATTTGAAAGCCTTAAGAAAAGAAAAATTAATGTTAAATATAAATTTACTTAGCCTTATTTTTGCTCTTTTCTTAACATTACTTACTTGTATCGTATTAAAAAATTTAGACTTAGCTGTAGTCTCTATTGTTGTAATAGTTGTATTCAAATGTATTATATCAGAAATCTATTTGTCAAAAGTATTAAATATTTCTATACATAAAGATTTAATATGTGAAATATTAATGACATTAATATTTATATTAACAGGATGGTTTATCAATTCTTGGTTTACTGTTTTATTATACGCAGTGGCCTATTTATTGTATTTATTTATAAAAAGAAATAATATTATCACTTCTGCTAAAAACATACAAACACTTATGAGAGCTAAGTGATAAATGTTCTTTATAATAGTTTAATGCTATAATGATTGATTTTATACAATTGGAGGAGTAATAATGGAGTTGATTTTATTATCCGGTGGATCAGGTAAACGTCTTTGGCCATTATCAAATGATTCCAGGTCCAAGCAGTTTTTAAAAGTTCTAAACAGCAATAATTATCTTGAGTCAATGGTTCAAAGAGTTTGGGGTCAATTGGAGGAATTGCAGTTGACCAAGTCAACTGTAATAGCCACTAGTAAATCACAAGTAGACATTATTCATAATCAATTAGGAAATGATGTTCCATTAATTATTGAGCCCGAGCGACGTGATACATTTCCGGCCATTGCATTGGCTGCTTCTTATCTTTATTCCGTAAAAGGTGTTAATCAAAACGAAGTAGTTACAGTTCTTCCGGTAGATCCTTATGTGGATATAAGTTTTTTTAAGAAAATAAAAAAGTTAGAGGAAGCATTAAATACCTCGAATGCTAATCTTGCATTAATGGGTGTGAGTCCTACATACCCATCGGAAAATTACGGCTATATAGTTCCAAAATATAACCAAAAACACAATTTTATTGTGGTTGATTATTTTAAAGAAAAACCATCTAATGAAGAAGCAAGGAAGTTAATAAAACAAAATGCTTTTTGGAATTGCGGCGTTTTTGCCTTTAAGTTGGAATATATAATGTCCTTATTAACAAACAAAGGTTTACCAATTCAATATAAAGAATTAGTAAAGAATTATCATACTTTAGAGAAAGTAAGTTTCGACTATGCGGTGGTAGAAAAAGAAAAAAATATAGTTGTATTTCCATTTAGAGGGGATTGGAAAGATCTTGGCACCTGGGAAACTTTAACAGAAGAAATGGGTACCAATAAGATAGGAAAAGGAATTATAAGTGATAGTTCTACTAATACTCATTTGGTAAATGAGTTAGATATCCCGGTAACTGTATTGGGTATCAAAGATGCAGTTGTAGTAGCAAGTCCCGATGGAATTCTAGTAGCTGATAAAGCCGAAAGTCCAAAAATAAAAGAGATACAAAAGGGATTTGACCAGCGTCCAATGTATGAGGAACGACGTTGGGGCTGGTATAAAGTTCTTGATCATACAATATTTGAAGAAGGAAATGAAGTCCTAACGAAAAAAATTGTTGTTAAAGCCGGACATAACATAAGCTATCAGAAACATTATGCTCGAAGCGAGGTATGGACAATTATAAGAGGTGAAGGGGAATTTGCTTTTAATGGAAAAATTAAATCTGTGAAGCCTGGTGACGTTCTAGTTATTCCTGTTGAATCAGAACACGGAATAAAGGCAAATACTGATTTGGAGTTTATTGAAGTGCAAACGGGATCTCAACTAATTGAAGAAGATATTGTACGGATTTTTATGACATGGGAAGAAGTAGAGGATTATATTAACTCTATTATAAGTTTTAATTAATGGCTAATATTAGACAAATAAGAGGCTTTCTGCTAAAAAAAGGGTTACCTAATCCCAAGATAACATTATGTAGGATTTTTAATAATACCCCTTAATCCGTGACTAAATTTATCTAAAAACCATCCGAAAGCTAGTGAAATCAAGTATAATA
>NZ_VEKZ01000042.1:0-35103 GCF_007681465.1 Siminovitchia fortis | reverse complement strand
TTTCTAAGAAGATTATCCCACGGCTGACCTATGAATAGAATGTGTGTTTTATTTGACGCTTACAATATCTAGCAGCACGGTTAGAAGTTGATATATCTGAGCTTTCTTTTAAAAAATTAAGAAGTAAAGAAGTTAAAGAGAAATTAGGCGATATTACTTTTGTAACAGCAACGGATGGAAACCATGGAAGGGGCATCGCTTGGGCTGCAAACCAGTTAGGTCAAAAATCTGTCGTATATATGCCAAAAGGTTCATCGGAAATAAGATTAAACAATATCCGTAAAGAAGGAGCAGAAGCTTCCATAACAGATTTAAAATATGATGATACCGTTCGGTTGGCAAGCCAAAAGGCTAAAGAAAATGGCTGGGTCTTGGTGCAGGATACGGCCTGGGATGGATATGAAGAGATTCCAGCTTGGATTATGCAGGGTTATCTAACGATCTTAGATGAAGTAATGGAGCAGATTGCTGAGGCTGGTAATGATCGACCAACACATGTATTTTTACAAGCCGGAGTTGGTTCTTTTGCAGGTAGTATGCTCGGATATCAAGTAGAGAAATTTGGAGAGGAACGTCCTATTACAGTAATAGTTGAACCAGATAAAGCTGATTGTCTATACAAATCTATAAAGATTGGCGATGGAAAACCCCATGCAGTAACGGGCTCTTTGAATACGATTATGGCAGGTTTAGCATGTGGGAAACCAAGTAAAACTTCTTGGGATATTTTAAAAGATTATGCCGAGGTCTTTGTTTCTTGCCCAGACTACGTGGCCTCACGAGGTATGCGAATTCTAGCAAATCCACTAGGCAGTGACCCGCATATTGTCTCAGGCGAATCTGGTGCAGCAATAGGTATAGGAATAGTTAGTCTATTGGCTGAAAATAGAATGCTTAATGATTTGAAAAAATCATTGAAACTGAATCAAGATTCAAGAATTCTTATTGTCAGCACTGAAGGTGACACTGATCCGGATCATTATAGAAAAGTTGTATGGGATGGAGCTTACCCATCTGTATAATAAACTTTTTAAATAGGAGTATTACTATGAATAATGAAGATTTTGAAAAACAGCTTATTGAGTGGAGGCAGTATCTTCATTCGCATCCCGAAAGTGCCTTTGAAGAAAGAAATACTTCTGAATTTCTTGCTAAAGTCTTAACAGATATGGGGTTAGAGGTTCACAGAAATATTGGTGGTACTGGAATCGTTGCCAATCTTACAGTGGGCGATGGTAAAGGGATAATAGGTATTAGATCAGATATAGATGCCATTAATCTAACAGAGGAGGGACAACATCCGTACACCTCCCGGAATCCAGGTAAAATGCATGCGTGTGGTCATGATGGACATATGGCTACAGTATTGGGTGCAGCCAAGTTATTAACGGAGCGCAAAAATTTTAATGGGACAGTTAGATTTATTTTTCAACCTGCAGAGGAAACGGGTAAAGGCGCTTTTGCCATGATGAAGGATGGACTTTTCGAACGTTTCCCCGTAGATGAGATTTATGGAATGCATAATATGCCAGGAATGCCTGCGGGATCAATTTCAACCCGTGCGGGAGGAATTATGGCAAGTGAGGATAACTTTGTGATCCGTATTAAGGGTCAAGGCTCGCATGCATCAAGTCCCCATATGGGAAAAGACCCAATCGTTATTGCGTCTGAAATTGTTCTTGCATTGCAAACTATTATATCCCGCAATATGAACCCAAATGTTCCTGCTGTTATTTCATGTACTGAATTTATCACGGATGGGATTCGCAATGCGATACCAACAAATGTAGTAATCAAAGGGGATACTAGAAGTTATACTCCAGAGGTGCAAAAGCTGCTAGAAGAACGGATGAGAACAATTAGTGAGGGAATTTGCAAAATAAATGGAGCGGAATGTCAATTTGAATACACTCATGAATTCGCACCAACAGTTAACTGGGCAGAATGTGTTGATAATGCGGTAAGAGCAGCCCACAATGTGGTTGGTGAAAATAAGGTGGATGGAAATTGTCAACCGTGGATGGCTTCTGAAGACTTTGGTGCGTTTTTACAAAAGGTTCCTGGTTGTTTTGTATTTATAGGAAATGGTGACGACTCTGATGGAGTCGGCAATGTTCCGCTTCATAACTCGCGCTATGACTTTAATGATAAGATCCTAAAAATTGGAGCAGAGTACTTCGCAGAGTTAATTAAGGTCAGACTTCCAAAGTAATCCACTGATATTTTAGATGCTATTATAGCTTAGATATTATTATCTGCTGGTTAGATTTCTCCCACGATCGGGCACTATTTTTGAAGTGTCCCATTGGCACCATCAGGCTCACTTTTCAGAAGGAATACGGGAAATTCAGGGATGTATGATGCAGCGGTGCAGCCGTTTGGAAAGAGCTTCAAGCATCAGCTTTTATCCATAATGTTCTCCAAAGTACCGAATCTGTCAAAGAGGCATCGGGAACTATCGAAAAATGCATGAGATTGGCAAGGAATGTGGAAGATTCCTTGCGCTTATGAATATTTTTCACATGAGGCGGAAAAATACCATCCATAAACATTGTTGGAGGTTTTTACCGATGGGGCAAATTGTTTCATGGATTATATTTTTGGCTCCCTGGCTTTTATTGCTTCCCTTGGATTCACAGCGTGTAAAGCGGTTTATGCCAGTATGTCTATTTATGGCTGTTTTATATACAGTTATTTTCCAAATGGCTGAAGTGTGGAATTGGTGGGAGGTTCACGAAGCAAACAACATATTTTTTCTTACCAACATTTCGTCTTTTGTATATGGCTTTCTGATCGTTACAACCCTCTATATGTTTTATTTTACCTATCCAAATCTATGGCTGTTCCTACTCTGCAACTGGATTATCGATTTGATTCAGGCGTTGATTATAAGTCCTTTTATCTTTCAAAAGGTTGGCCTGTATTCAATGAAGAATATGTCTAATTTTGGACTCTTTGTTATGATTGCCGTTACTGTACCGATTGTTTATTTATATCAAAGATGGCAAGAAGGCGCTTTTGAAGAAAAAAATGAGGTGTCCTTGGCGGAACTTCTGTTTAAACGGGTTTTTCAACCGAAGAATCCGGTTCCAAGTCGCCAAAGGTAACCTATAATCTAGTTGAAGGCGGTTGTTCAAATGAACAATTCAAAGAAATTCCCTGTAACATTTGACAATTTATAAAATACGATATAAAGTGGCAATAAATACATGAACGAAAAGGGTGAACCAACTAAATGAAGTACTAATCCTATTTACGAAAACCATTAATTGAAGGCATTTTTGAACAGAAGATTTCTGTCTTTTTTTGTTGCCTTCATTGGGAGTTTTCAGAATAGGATTGGTTTCTGAGTTGAGCGTAAAAGGGAGGGGTCTCTCTTTTTACTGTTCACCTTTATTTATGCCTCCTATTCTGAATGAAAGATAGGGGGCATTTTCTGTCCCCGGATTAAAGAGAATGGGGATGATAGGATGGCTTTATTGGAAGCAGCTAACATCAAGCATTATATCAAGGATCGTTTATTATTTGATATTGACCAACTGGAAATTCATAAAAATGACCGGATTGGTTTAGTTGGCCGTAACGGAAGCGGGAAGACAACGCTTTTGAATATTTTGTCGGGAAAATTGAAACCGGAACAAGGAATAGTCATCCAGCATGTGACAAATGAGCTTTTGCCGCAGTTGAAAAGGACGGATACAACCAAAAGTGGCGGTGAAGTGACGCAGGAATATATTAATGAGGTGCTTATCAAGAACCCTGAAATCCTGTTTGCAGACGAACCCACAACAAATCTGGATACAGAGCATATTGAATGGGTTGAAAGGAAACTTGCCGGGTGGACAGGTGCTTTTGTGATTGTCTCCCATGACCGGGCGTTTTTGGATACTCTTTGCACGACAATTTGGGAAATCAATGAAGGAAAAATAAAGGAGTATAAAGGCAATTACAGCGATTATGCAGAACAAAAAGAGCTGGAGCATCGTCAAAAGCAACTGGCATATGAAAAATATGAGCAAAAGAAAAGACAGTTGGAAGACGCGTTGAAAACAAAAGAAAGAAAAGCTGAAAAAGCAACAAAAGCTCCAAAGAAGGTGAGCAAATCCGAGGCGAAAATAACCGGTGCAAAGCCGTACTTTGCCAAAAAGCAAAAGAAGCTGCAAAAGACGGCGAAGGCGATTGAAACAAGATTAGAGAAGCTGGAAAAAGTAGAGAAAGTGAAAGAGTCCCCTCCACTTAAAATGAATTTGCCTAACGAAGATACATTTAAGGACCGGATTATCCTTCGTGCAGAGAATGTACCAGGCACCATAGGTGACCGAGTTCTTTGGAACAAAACAAGCTTTCATATCCGCGGCGGGGAAAAACTGGCAATCATCGGTCCAAATGGCAGCGGAAAATCCACCCTTGTGAAAAAGATGATCAACCAAGAGGAAGGGATCACGATTTCCCCATCCATGAAAATGGGCTATTTTAGTCAGAATTTAAATATACTGGATGTTGAAAAATCAATATTGGAAAATGTCAGTTCCACCTCAAAACAGGATGAAACATTTATCCGGACTGTATTGGCAAGATTGCAATTCTTTAGAGACGATGTTTATAAAGCGGTCGGGGTCCTGAGCGGCGGGGAACGTGTAAAAGCAGCACTTGCTAAAATATTCTTGAGTGATGTTAATACGTTGATATTAGATGAACCGACGAATTTTCTTGATATAGAAGCTGTCGGTGCATTGGAGTCACTTTTAAAAGAGTATGAAGGAACAGTCATCTTCGTCTCCCATGACCGCCGGCTGATTGAAAATGTCGCAACCCGGATTCTGGCTATTCAAAATGGAAAGATTGACCTGTTTGAAGGAACCTTTAAACAATATAATGAGGCTAAACGTAAAAAAACCAAGGATATCCATGAAGATCAGCGGCTCGTACTTGAAACGAAAATAACGGAAGTACTAAGCCGTCTAAGCATCGAGCCAAGTGATGAACTAGAAAGGGAATTCCAAAGACTTTTAATGGAAAAAAAGAAATTGGAGCGCTAAATCATCATTTTGGCCACATAAATGTTATCGCATAAAATTTTTAACCCCCTCTAAAAGAGGGGGGTTCTTATTAACTGAGGTGTTTTTCATGTATTATCTCTAGAAAAAATAATTTAATAAATATAGAATGGAATTAACGATTTTAGCTATTTTAGCTAAAGAACAGGGGTGTCATAATGAAGGTTAACTCAACAGAATTGCAAAATAATTTTGGAAAGTACTTAATGCTGGCAGGACAAGAGGAGATTATCATTACCCGGAATGGTACAGAAATCGCTAAATTAACAGCGATGAAAGAAGCAACGGTAACTAATATTGATGGAACGAATACGGTTCATGAAAATGCATCGGATTACGGATATGGAGGAAAAAAAGCAACTTACGAAGAGTTTTTGCAATTGCAGCAAAAATCTGAAGAGAGGTACGAATATATCGATGGGGAAATCTATTGGCTTGCTTCTCCACGAACTGCTCACCAAATTGCGATAACTGAATTACTAGTCATTTTTTATAACACTTTCCAAGGGAAAGATTGTACACCCATGGTTGCACCTTATGATATTGAACTAAGGAGAACTCCGGAAAACATTAATATTGTTCAGCCGGATCTCATGATTATTTGTGACCTTGAGGATCATTTAAATGAAAATGATTATTATAAAGGAGTCCCAAAACTTGTTGTAGAAGTACTATCGAAAAGCACACAAAGAAAAGATTTAATTAAAAAACTTGATTTATATATGTCTTGCGGTGTGAACGAGTATTGGATCGTCAACCCTGACAATCAGGAAGTAACCATTTATCATTTTGAAGAAAAAAACATTAGCCATTACACCACATTTAAAAAGAGCGAAACGGCACAATCTTTTATTTTTGAGGAACTTCGTGCTGATATCGATAGGATTTTTCGTTTATAAAAGACTATATCAAATTTAATCGTTGGAAGCCCTTCGTGCTAAAACTACAAAAACCACCCTTCAATTAGAAAATAAACATATATTTATATTCCTCCCAAAAAAATAGACCCACTCCGGCGAGAGCCGAAGTGAGTCTGTTCATCATTAATCCCATTAATTGTTTGGAAGCTCGCCAGCTTCTTTTTCAGGTACTGCCCGGTAAACAACAAACGCCATGATGACTGCCGCCAGGGACATGGCAAAAGCAATAAAGTAGACGAGTTCAACACCGGCCACCATCGCTAATTTGATTGTAGCGGGGTTCTGCGGGCTCTTTGCACTTTGTAAAAAATGAAGCTGTCTTGCGTTCATGATACTGATAAAAACAGAAACGCCAATTGCACCGGCGACGGGCTGTAATGTTGTCATCACTGCCGTTCCATGAGGGTACAAATGTTTTGGAAGCTGATTTAATCCATTCGTCTCTGCAGGCATCATGATGGCCGAAACAGTCAACATTAACAGGATATACCCGACAAGCACGACCCACGGGGACGTGTCAACGTTTAACCGGCTCATCATAAACATCGTTCCGCTTAAAATAATTGTGGCGGGAATCATTAAAATGCGTGGGCCGAATTTATCGAAAAGATGCCCCATGAATGGTGACATGATGCCGTTTAAAATACTTCCGGGCAATAGAATTAACCCTGCTGTTGCGGCAGTTAAAGCCAATGGTCCCTGCATATAAATCGGCAAAATGATCTCCGAAGCAAACATCGCCATCATGATGATTAAAAACATCAAAACCGCATGCGTATACATCGGGTATTTAAATACCCTTAAATCCATCACTGGTTCTTCAAGTTTTAGCTGCCTGATGGAAAATAAAACGACACCTATGACTCCAACAGCAATCGCGATATAAACATTTGGGCTAAGAAAGCCCGCTTCACTCTCCCCGACAGCACTAAAGCCGTATACAACAGAACCAAACCCGATCGTTGAAAAGAAAATGGATAAGATATCAATCTTTGGTTTTGTCACTTCTGAGACATTGATCAGGTATTTATATGCAAACGCAATTGAGAAGACAGCGAACGGAATGACGGTAATAAATAAATAGCGCCATCCCAAATATTCAACGATAATACCGGAAAGAGTTGGGCCGATGGCTGGAGCGAACATAATGACCAGGCCTATGATTCCCATGATTTTTCCCCGTCTTTCCGGCGGGTAGATTAATAAAAATACATTAAAGATAATGGGCATAAGCAGCCCGGTTCCAATCGCCTGGATCAACCTTCCGATTAATAATACGGGAAAGTTTGGAGCAACGGCACTTATTGTTGTTCCGATGGTAAAAATGATCATCGTACTTAAAAACAATTGTCTTGTAGTGAACCATTGCAATAACAAGGCAGAAACCGGTATGACAACACCCATGACCAGCATGAAACCCGTCGCCATCCATTGTACGGTCGTTAACGAAATATTAAATTCATCCATTAATGTAGTAAGCGCGATATTCAATAAAGTCTCATTTAATATGGCAAAAAAAGCGCCAATGATTAAAGAAAGCATAATCGGCATTACTTTTACATTGGGGTCGTCAGCCAGGTACTCGTATTTCTTTGTTTGATTGTTGTTATCTTTCATGAATAAACTCCTTATATATCAAGATTAACATTGAATGTCGACCAGTTAGCAGCAGGCTTTGTTAAAATAACCATTCAATCATCCCCTTTGTCCCTATGTAATGGAGACAAAAAATGCCTCCTATCCAGACTCAGAATAGGAGGCATAAGGGTACAATGAAAGGGACGCATCCCTTTAAATCCCAGACCATCAAAGCCAATCCTATTCTGAAAACACCGCTTGAAGGCACAACAATTCAGTGCGGAATGTCTGCAATTCTGCACATCGCCTTCAATTGGTTTGCTTTCGAAAAATAGGATTAGTTCTTCATGGAATTGGGTCACCCTTTTCGCGTTATTATACAATGCTATCATAAGGTATGCATTCCGTTTTGTCAAAACATCGTGTTTTAATCTTGCTGATTTCGGGCTGAGGCAAATATAAAAAATAAAATAAGTATTGACATACCAATTTGTTCCATGTTACGTTATTAATAGACCGACGGTCGGTCTATTAATAATGGAGGTATATTGATGAGAGTTTCAAAAAATCCAGAAGATCGAAAAACTGAAATATTAAACGAGGCTGAGATGCTTTTTACTGCGAAAGGATATTCAGAAACAACCGTGAATGATATTCTGCGTGAAGTCGGCATCGCAAAAGGTACTTTTTATTATTATTTTCAATCAAAAGAAGAAGTGATGGACGCTATCGTCCAGCGCTTCATTGACAAAGGTGTCGAAGCTGCCAAAGCTATTGCAGCGGATCCAGGCCTGAAAGCTCCCGAGAAATTATTTCAAATCATCGTGGGCCAAAGGCCGGACGCCGATGGCCAAAAGGAGCAGATGATTGAAGAGCTCCATCAGGTGAACAACGCGGAGATGCATCAGAAAAGCCTTGTGGAAACGATTCTTCAACTGACTCCCGTCTTGACGGAAGTAATTGAACAGGGGATTCGGGAGGGGGTTTTTCAAACACCTTATCCAAAAGAAACAGTTGAATTTTTATTGGTATCTTCCCAATTTCTGCTTGATGAAGGGATCTTTCAATGGGAGCCCCAGGAACAAATGCAAAAGGTCTTGGCGTTAACTCACATAATTGAAACAACCTTGGGCGCTGAAAAGGGCAGCTTTGCCTACATCCTTGGCATGTACAATAACGAAAAGGAGGGAAATTTGGATGAATAATTCAGAAGTGATTATGAAAGTTTCAGAGAAATCCGGTGTAAATGCTGATGACTGCCAAAAGGTTTTGGAGGCTTTCGAAGATGTTTTAAGCGACGAACTATCGAATTCAAAAGATATAAGCGGTGCATTTGATAAGTTCTTTAACGTATTAAGCTTTTTAAAAAACAAAAAAAGGTGATCATCATGGAAAATATGATCGTTGTCAAAGATTTTGTGAAAAAGTATGGCGATTATATGGCGGTTGACCATGTTTCCTTTGAAGTGGAAAGCGGCAGCATCTTTGCTTTTCTAGGTCCTAACGGGGCCGGAAAGAGCACAACCATCAATACGCTATGCACAATTTTTGAAAAAACCTCAGGGACACTCCTGGTTGATGGAAAGGATGTAAGCACTCAAAAAGATGATGTAAGGCATCTCATTGGAGTGGTCTTTCAGGAACCCACCCTCGATCAAAAAATGACAGTTGAAGAAAATCTAAAGATGCACTGTCATTTTTATGGATTGCCAAGGTCTGTGATTCCCGAGCGCATTCATTTTGTACTGGAAATCGTTGATCTGATGGATTGGAAAAAAGCGATGGCCAGCAGTTTATCGGGAGGAATGAAAAGACGGGTGGAAATAGCGAGAAGTCTTTTGCATTTTCCGAAAGTGTTGTTTTTAGATGAGCCGACTACCGGCCTTGATCCACAGACAAGAGCAAAAATCTGGGAATATATCACCAAGCTTCAAAAAGAAAAAAAGATAACGGTCTTTTTAACAACCCATTATATGGATGAGGCCGAAATTTGTAATAAGGTCGCTGTAATGGACCACGGCAAAATCATCGCCATTGACAGTCCATACGCATTGAAGCGGCGGTACACAAAGGACAAAGCCTATATAAAAAGCGCTGATGCGCTAAGCTTGGAAATCTTGTTGAACCAGCATCACCTGACATTCAAAAGAGAAGAAGACCACTTTTTCATTGAATTTGATGAACTTGAGAATTTTTTAAAGACACTGACGGCACATCAGCCGTACATCACAGATTTGGAGATTAAAAAAGGGACATTGAATGACGTATTTCTTGAAATAACAGGAAGGGATATAAGGGGGGATTGACGGTGCGCATCGTTTTGGCATTATGGTTGAGGAATATAAAATTGTTTGTCAGAAACCGCGTACAGCTTGTATTGATTCTGGTCATGCCGTTTTTCTATTTGTACTTGCTGAGCACCATATTTAAAAGCGCCTATATCAGCAATTCCGTCAATTATGTATTGGCTGGAATCGTCATCATCGTCGTTTTTCAAACATCTTTGAATATCGCGACTTCCACGATTGAAGATATTGTTTCCGGATATATGAAAGAAGTCCTTGTCAGTCCGGTGAAAAGAATTCAGATCGCAGCCGGCCAAATATTGTCTTCCACAACAGTAGCCACCATTCAAGGGATGCTGATTCTGATTGTCGGTTATTTTATCGGCTTGAAATACACCTCTATTCTAACTCCCATCGCAGTAATGGCTTCCATGATATTTGTAGGGCTTGTATTTTCTTCTTTCGGTTTATTTTTGGCAGCATCCGTCAAAAGTTCCCAGACATTTCAAATTATTTCCGTGGCTGTGACGACGCCCATCACTTTTTTATGCGGGGTCTATGTGCCGCTCAGCCTGCTTCCCAATGGCCTTCAATATATCGCTCTCATCAATCCGATGACTTATGCCGCAGCATTTTTTAGAACATTGACATTGGAAAAAATGTCACTGCCGGCGGATGAATTGATTGCAGAACAGCTTGCATTTAAGGTCAGCGGCTTTGTGATCACCCCCCAAATCAGCTTCGTCATCATTTTGATTTTCGGAACACTGTTTTTGATTCTTTCAAGCGCAGCTTTTACGAAAGTTGATTTTTCAATGATGAACCGTTCGGGAGGCCATAAAGATATATTTCAGCAGTAGGTTCATGTTTAACGGAAGGAGGGGGGAAAAGTGCTGATTAAAATGGTGAGGGCCGATTTTCGAAAAAACAAGGCCATCACAGCGGTGCTGTTCGTTTTTATCATGATGTCCGCACTGCTTACTGCCAGCGGGACTAATATGATGGCCGAAATGGCCAATTCTTTGAATGCCCTGTTTGCAAAATCGGATGCCCCGCATTTTGTCCAAATGCATACAGGGGAAATCAATCACGGAGAAATTGACGAATTTGCTGAAAACAACAATCTTGTAAAAAGGAATCAGATCGTGGAAATGATTCTTATTGACGGCTTTAACATTGATATGGGCGGCGATTCCGCTGGAGATAAAAACAGTGTGATGGATCATTATTTCATGAAACAAAACGAGTCATTTGATTTTTTGCTGAACTTGAAAAGCGAGGTCATCAACGTTTCGCCGGGAGA
The DNA here is from genome assembly GCF_007681465.1 of Siminovitchia fortis. Taxonomy (NCBI): domain Bacteria; kingdom Bacillati; phylum Bacillota; class Bacilli; order Caryophanales; family Bacillaceae; genus Siminovitchia; species Siminovitchia fortis. Next base: position 23,960 of record NZ_VEKZ01000042.1, on the reverse strand, counting down.
AATTGCTGTCCCGATCTATTACATGCAGCGCGAAAACATAAAGATCGGCGACAAAGTAAAAATTTCATCTCAGAGCTTTCAGATGGAATTGAAAGTTGTTGATTTTGTACGTGACGTTCAAATGAATCCGTCCATCATTCATTCCAAGCGTTTCGTCGTAAATGAAGCCGACCTGGAAACGCTGAAGGGGGATTTTGGTACAGTTGAATATTTGATAGAATTTCAGCTCCATGATTTAGGCTCATTAAGTGCATTCAGAAATGCGTATGAATCATCAAGCATGCCGAAGGAAGGGCCGACTATTGACATTCATTTGTTTAAGACATTGAATGCTGTCACTGATGGGATTGTGGCAGCCGTCATCATATTGATCAGCCTTCTTCTGGGCATCATAGCGATACTCTGTATCAGATTTATCCTGCTCGCTGCTGTTGAAGAAGATTACAGGGAAATCGGAGTCATGAAAGCGATCGGCATTGGACAGCTTGAGATAAAGAAACTGTATATACTCAAATATGCTGCCTTGGGAACTGGAGCTTCCATTTTAGGATACGCCGGATCCTTGTCCCTTAATCATTTGTTTACATTCAATATTACATTGTACATGGGCACTGCAGAAAAGGGCGCCTTACTCAATTTGATTCCTGTGCTTGCAGTCATCTTGGTTCTTTTGTTTGTTCTGTTCTTTTGCTTTTTTACTCTCCGAAGGTTTAATACAATTACACCAATAGAGGCATTGAGAGAAGGAAGTATTGGAGAAACGGATAAGAGCAGGCTGAATATGTCCATCAATAAAAGGAAAAGGCTGAATATTCATGTAAGTATCGGTTTAAAGGATGTATTGGGCAGGTTTAAAGTGTACCGGTTATTGTTTTTCGTATTTTTGATCAGTTCCTTTATGATCCTTGTTCCGGTTAACTTTCTTCATACGATCCAGTCTCCGGATTTTATTAACTACATGGGAGTGGAACGGAGCGATATCCGGATTGATTTGCCACAGTCGGAGCAGGCTGCAGAGGAGTTCAGGCAGATCGTTGCCCGGATTGGGAAGGACAGCGATGTCGAGAGGTTTTCTGCAACGGCGACCAGCCGTTTTAAGGTAATGAACAGTGAAGGTATCCAAGAAAATATGATGGTGGAAACGGGTGATTTTTCAACTTTTCCATTGGAGTATTTAAAAGGCAGGGCTCCTTTGCGTGAAAATGAGATTGCATTATCTTATTTGAACAGCAGGGAGTTCGAAAAGAATGTCGGTGATACGATGTCATTTGTGATGGACGGGAAGACGAAAAAAATGGTGGTCAGCGGCATTTACCAGGATGTTACCAATGGCGGGAGAACAGCAAAAGCCATATATCCGTACAATCCTGATACGGTTTTGTCTTATAAAATAAGTGCTGATATAAAGCCGCATGCGAGCATCGATGAGAAAATAGAAGCTTATGCCGGAGCCTTTCAGAAGGCGAAAGTGACAGGCCTGAAGGATTACTTGTTGCGGACCTTTGAAAATACGATCAATCAGCTTAAAGCTTTCACAGTCCTTGCCATAGTGGTTTCCATCTGTATTTCCATGCTGATTACGTCATTATTTTTAAAAATGCTGATGGCAAAAGACCGTTCCCAAATAGCCATTATGAGGAGTATCGGTTTTTGCTTGCGCGATATTCAAATCCAGTATGCAACGAGGTCTATGACAGTCCTTTTCGCCGGCATCATTGCGGGGACGGCTGTATCCAATACAATTGGGCAAAGCCTTGTCAGTTTTTTCATATCTTTTATGGGAGCTCCTGAAATCAAATTTGTGATAGATCCCATCAAGGCTTTTCTTTTATGCCCCCTTATGTTGATCATCGCTGTTGCCGCGGCTGCAATGATAAATCTGACATCAATCAAAAGAACGAATATCGCTGATATGAATGTGTAGGAAGGGAGGGTTTGAAATCAATGATAGAAGCGAGGAATTTATGCAGGACATATGCACTCGGGAAGGAAAATCAATTGAATATCTTGAAAAATGTGAGCTTGCACATCCGCAAAGGAGAATTTGTATCCGTGATGGGGCCTTCCGGTTCCGGCAAGTCGACATTGCTCTATCATTTAAGCGGAATGGATAGGGTGGACTCCGGAGACATCATGTTTAATGGGCAAAACTTGGCTGTACTTTCCGAAAAAGAATTGGCAAGATTGCGGCTAACCGTGATGGGGTTTATCTTTCAACAGTTCCATCTGCTGAAAAACCTTTCAATTCTTGATAATATCATTCTGCCGGGATATGCCGCTAAAAAATATGATCGAAAGACGGTTAATAATAGAGCGGTGAACTTAATGGAAAGGGCAGGAATAGCCGGACTTGCCAATCATGATATTACACAGGTTTCAGGCGGACAGCTTCAAAGAGCGGCTATTTGCCGGGCGCTGATCAACCGGCCCGCCATTATTTTTGGAGATGAACCGACAGGTGCATTAAACTCCAAGGCTGCCGGCGAGATAATGGAAATGCTGAGAGGCCTCAACGAATCCGGAACGACTATTTTATTGGTGACACATGACACAAAGGTCGCGGCAAAAACAGAGCGTATTCTGTATATGAAGGATGGGAAGATCATTGGTGAAAAGGGACTCGGGAAATATAAAATCGGCAGCAATATAGGTGACAGGGAAAAAGAGCTCTCCGCGTGGTTAATGCAGATGGAATTTTAACTTGTAGATAAGACGGCCGGCGATGTCATGTCACATTGCCGGCCATATTATTTTAAGGGGAAGCTCACCCTGATTTTTCTTTATGCTATATCAGATTGAGGATCTCTTGCAATATCGCGGCCGTTTCCTTTGCTGACACCGTTCAATATCAGGTTTAAGGCAACAGCAGCGAATCCGCCTGTGACAATCCCGTTTTCAAAAAGGATCCGTATACTTTGCGGGACATTGGCAAATACTTCGGGAGCAATTGATACTCCCAATCCGAGTCCGACTGATAATGCGACAACGAGTTGATTTTCTGTCCGGCGAAAGTCAACAACCGACAGTTGGCGGATACCTGATGCCATAACCATTCCAAACATGGCAATCATCGCTCCCCCAAGCACAGGATCCGGAATAATCAGAGTCATGGCTGCTACTTTCGGCAATAGGCCGAGTATCACCAGAATACAACCTGAAGCAACAATAACCCTTCTTTGCTTGACTCCCGTCAAAGCAATCAGCCCGACATTTTGTGAAAATGTCGTATAAGGGAAAGCTTGGAAAATTCCGCCGATAATTTGTGCAAGGCCTTCTGCACGCAATCCTTTCTTTATATCATTTCCGGTCAATTTTTTATCAATGACCTCTGCCAGGGCAAAATAAACACCTGTGGCTTCTATCATGCTGACAATGCCGACAAGGGTCATGCTGAGGATCGCACTTAAATGGAACTCCGGCATGCCGAATCGAAACGGTGTAACCATGTGGAACCAGGATGCTTCCCCTACGGTTGAAAAGTCTACAAGTCCCATAAAGGCAGCGATAATTGTACCAATCACCAAAGACGCCAAAACTGAAATCGCTCTCATAAAACCTTGAAAGAAACGATTTAACAGGACGATGATGATAAGGGTAAGCCCGGCGAGCAGCAAATTCGTCAGGCTTCCATAATCAGCTGAATCGGGTTGCCCGGTAATATTGCCCATTGCCGCACCTATGAGGGAGGTACCGATAATAATAACGACTGTGCCCGTAACGACCGGAGGAAAGAAAGGAATAATCCTGTTCATAAATTGAGCCAAAAATATGACTATGGCACCCGAAGCAATTATCGCTCCGAATATAGCCGGCACACCTTGCATCGTACCGATTGCAATCATGGGTCCGACAGCTTGAAAGGCAACTCCCATGATAATTGGCATTCGGATGCCGAAATACTTATTTCCGAGCACTTGTAAAAAGGTTGCAAGACCGCAAGTAAATAAATCAATAGAAATTAAATAGGCGACTTCTGCTTCGTTTAGACCAATGGCAGGACCGACAATCAATGGGACAACGACTGCCCCGCCGTACATGGCGAGCACATGCTGCAGGCCAAATGTTCCCAGTTTCCAAAACCCCAATTGTTTATCCATATGATCCCCCTCCTAAATATTGTTGCCTGGGTCCGTTCAGGATGGAGGAGAACCGCGTATGTAGTGTATGGGCAGATAATTCTTGCAATGGCCCGGCAATAGATTTTTTTTGTATATAACCATGTCCACTCACCTCCTCAAATTCATCCATAGTTGTTTAAAGAACAAAGGCGCAAGCGCCTGTTTATCGACGTACAGACTGGAGCGCTTCTGACGAGATAAAGGAAACACGCGCAGCGGAGCGGAGCGATGTTGACTTATCGTAGGAAGAAGCGCGAAGTCTGCTAGTCGATAGGCGCTGGAGCCGGACGTAGCACTAAGTGACAAATAAGTTACTCACAACCTGAGCATTTTATAATTTCCTAAACAACAAAGAAAAAAGCCGCAATTAAAAGAGGCAATAATGCAACTTTTAATTTGCGGCTTCTTTAACCCCGGTCAACAGGGATAATGAAGGGCAATAACTGGTTCGGAACTTTCCTGGTTGAAAGCAAAAAGCTTCCGATTTTCAGTATTTCATTCTATTGTTTGTCTCCCATCCCAAGGAACGGGCTCTCCCTGCCAGGAAAGGTTGTGATCAAGGAAAAAAATGAATGTAAGCGCTTTTACCTAATGTTTATCGTACATGAAGAATTTTAAAAAATCAACACTTTTTGGTATTTTTGGCATTTTCCGATTTTCGTAGGCGCAGGGAAGGGGAAATCAGGACTCTATAATCATTCCCGGCATCATCCCATAGATGGATGCTGCCGGGTTGTTCCTTCTTGTCCACGGTGGGGACTATGTCATGATCTTCTTCATAAACACTTGTTTTAATGGAACTTTTTGATCCGTAAACTCTTCTTTAAATCCGGCTTTTTCCAAAACGTTTATGAGAAGCTTATTTTTTTCGGGAAGATTATAAGTTGAAACAGTGCGGGACTCCGTTTGAAGCAAATGGTTGATCATATACTGAAAGAGCTCCGGTTTGTTTGGCAGTCTTTCGTCTGCCGCACATTGCAAAAGAATGATCTTTCCATTCCTTTTTTGAAATAAGGCATATGCTGCAGCTATTCCGTTACGATCCTTCACAACGATTGATTCACCATTGCGGATAAAATTCCACTGTGTCTTCCACGGAGCATCATGCTGATAGAATGATAGATCGCGAATTTCGTGCGCGAGTCCATGGTGCAATGAATAGCCCGGGATTTCTGGTATATTGCCTAAACTCTTTTCTTCGCTTTCTGTTTTCTTCAGAAATAACAAGTTGTCGACCGTCCTGTATCCGAAGCTTTCATAGAGACGGATTGCACGGTCATTGACAGTAAAAGCTTCAAGGCTTGCAACATCGACTTTCTCTTGCTTGTATAGTTCCATTGTTGACTCCATCAGCTTTCTTGCAATCCCTTTGTCCCGGAAAGAAACGGCCACAGCCGTACCTCCGTTCCAGGCCAGTCTTTTTCCGTTCGTTGTGATGATGCCGTTTAAAATAATGCCGGCGGGAAGGCCGTCATAATAAGCGATAAAAGAATAATCGGGTGATAGCTCGTCCCAGCCGAATCTGAAAGTGAATTGGCCGGCGGTCATCTGCATGTTTACATAATAATCAGCAAATCCTTTATTCCAGGCTTCGCAGGCATCCCTGATGGGAACGTCAATCAATTTTTTGATTTTGAGCATCATTCATACCTCTGATTGAGTATTTTTCTTATTTCTATGTCCGGTCTTCCGTCAGATACGTTTTTACATTTGGAGGCTCGTACGAATCAAATTGGTCCAATAAACCGCCGATCTCCCCGTCGACCAGCGCCATATCCCGAAACTTTTCATCCAAAAACTTTTCTTTCAGCATGTGCTTGTACAGGGTAATGAGAGGGTCATAATATTGGTTGATATTTAAAAGACCGCATGGTTTTTGATGGAGCCCCAGCTGTGCCCATGTATAGATTTCAAAAAATTCCTCGAGTGTTCCGGGCCCTCCAGGAAGAGCGATGAATCCATCCGCGAGGTCGGCCATCTTCGCTTTTCTTTCATGCATGGTATCCACAATAATAAGTTCAGACAAACGGGGGTGGACAATTTCTTTCTTCTTTAAAAATTCAGGCATGACGCCGATGGCATGTCCTCCATTTTCGAGCACGGAGTCCGCTACAGCTCCCATGACACCGACACTTGCTGCCCCATATACAAGTGTTATTTTACGCTTGGCCAGCTCTTTGCCGACGGCTTTGGCGCCTTCTATATAAACATCGGAACTGCCGGGTCTTGATCCGCAAAAGACAGCAACTGATTTTATCAATATATAAAGCCTCCTTTTAATTATTATATTAAATAACCCATATTTTGTTAAACTTAAGTTATTCTTATATATGATCATTTATTCGAAAGCCTGGCCTTATCGCCGAGTTTTTATAGGAGATTTTTGCCGATCAAACATAGGGAGTGGAATCATGCAGCAGGAGAGCAAGAAAACCTTCGGTATTTATTTGTTATTATTATTGGTCCCTTTATTTTGGGGCGGGGCTTTTGGTGCGGCCAAGCATATCATTACAGAAGTTCCGCCAATTACAACTGCCGCATTGCGCTTCGGGTTGGCAGGCCTGATTTTATTTGCGGCAGCCCGGTTCAGCTCGGAATGGGACAGCAAAAAAATAAAAGAACAATGGCCGGGCCTGCTGTTGATGGCTTTAACTGGCATATTTGGATATAATGTGTTTTTCTTTATGGGGCTTGAATACACATCGGCTGTCAACGGCTCATTGATCGTTGCAACGACCCCTGTTTTTGTTACGCTTGGTGCTGTCCTATTCCTGGGAGAAACCTGGAATGCCCGTTTGGCGCTGGGGCTTATTTTGTCTTTGACAGGGGTCTTCCTCGTCATTATTAACGGGTCTTTTCAAACGTTAATGGCCTTAAAGTTCAATGCGGGAGACCTGCTTTTTATTGCTGCCCTTATTTGCTGGGTCGCCCACGGTTTGATTGGCAAAGTTGTCTTGGCGAAAGTTTCACCTTTTTTGACGACAACCGTTACAACAATTGCCGGCTCCATTTTCTTGATATTGCTCTCTTTGTCAGAAAAAGGGTGGGGCAGGGTTTTGAGTATGTCGAACCAGGCATGGATGGAGATGGCATTCATGGTATTTTGCGCGTCTATCATTGGTTTTTTCCTGTGGAATAAAGGGATTCAGAAAATCGGTGCCAGTAAAGCAAGCATGTATATGAACCTTGTTCCCATCAATGCTGCGTGGATTGCTTTTTTCCTCTACGATGCATCGATCAGCTGGCAGCAAATTGCAGGAATGCTTATGGTCATATTCGGTGTCTATGTATCTACAACGGACCATAAAAGGTTCGGTTCAAAGCTTGAAAAAGCAGTTGAAAAAGCCAATTAATAAGAGAAACACTTGAGCATTGGATCCGGCTGGGAGAGTTTTTATTAAGCCATTGAAAGGGTTTTGTTACACAGATGAAGATTCCAATTTTGTATGAAGACAATCACCTTCTTGTGGTGGAAAAGCCTGTGAATGTGCCTGTACAGGAGGATAACAGCGGTGACAAGGATTTGCTTACAGTTTTAAAAGAAGACATTAAGGTTCGCTATCAAAAGCCGGGCAACGTGTATCTTGGGCTTGTCCACCGCCTGGACCGCCCGGTTGGAGGCGTGATGGTTTTTGCGAAAACGTCCAAAGCCGCGTCCAGATTGTCTGATGCTATCAGAAGGCAACAGTTCGAAAGGACATATCTTGCCGTTGTCAGGGGTGTTCCGCAGGAAGAAGCGCGACTCGAGCATTACTTATTTAAAGATCAGCGAAACAATATGGTGAAGACGGTCCCCTCCAATCATAAGCAGGGAAAAAAGTCGATTTTGGAATATAAAGTGGCCGCCAGGGCAGAGAACCTCAGTCTGTTGACTGTCAGGCTTCTTACAGGCCGTTCCCATCAAATCCGGGTACAGCTTTCGTCCATCGGCCACCCTTTGTATGGAGATCAAAAATACGGACGCAAAGTTAACCGGCCGGGGCAGCAGATTGCATTATGGGCCCATACTCTCGAATTTGAGCATCCGACGAAAAGGAAAATGGTCAGATTCGAATCAAGGCCGCCAAAAGAGTATCCATGGAATCTATGGCGATGAATTTTTTTAAAAAAGAGTGGAAGAAAATATGCGGGAATATAGCAAAAGAAAAACTGCTAAAAAATGGTAGTCCGAATTATAGCGAAAAGGTCATTGAAATCCTCCAGTGTCTTTATTATCACCCATTATATGGTTTGAACTATCCCCTGGTTTAGCGTTTGGATTTGTTGGTATATGTGGGTTATTATTATGTTTCTTGCGTCTCCAGTCTATAAATAAAGCCCATATAATAATCATCAGAATAAAGATAAGCAGAATGACTAACATTGAGTTTTCACCCCTTAATGTATATTTAATGTGATTATACGGTAATATGCGAAACTTTTCTCCCTCGTGGACTGTTAAACAATTTAGGCTTTGTAATCATCATCCCGAGTTGTTTGTTCTCTGATCATGTAATAGTATTATGGATGTTGGAAAAGGTATATGTTAGAAAAAGGGGAGATTATATGGTAGAGATAGTTTCATCAAATGTTTCAAGAACGATTCAGACAAAGCTTGTATTGCCGCCGGATACGAATCATTTAGGCACTATTTTTGGAGGCACCGTTTTATCCTACATAGATGAAATTGCTGCTATTGCTGCGATGAAGCATTCGAAGAGAACCGTTGTTACTGCGGCAATAGATACGGTTAATTTTGTATCCTCGGCGAAAAGCGGCGATATTTTAACTTTGGAGGCGTTTGTTCTGTCTACGGGCAATACCTCCATGAAAGTGTATGTCAAAGTGGAAAGCCACGACCTGGCAATCGATGAGAAAAAACTTACAACTACCTCAACGGTTACATTGGTCGCGCTTGATGAAAACGAGAAGCCAACTCCCGTACCGAAGGTGAAATTGGAATCAGACTGGGAAAAAGCATTATTAATGAACAATTGAAGCTCTGCCGCTTAGGCAGAGCTTTTATCTTAGACAAATATATAAGTTGGGTTATATATTTTTCATACTTTTTAGCCACCGTTGATTTCCGTTCCAGGCGGACGCTTTCCGCGGGCGTGGCTTGAGCCTCCTCGGACGCTTTGCGTCCTGTGGGGTCTCAAGGCTCACGTTTATCCCGCAGGAGTCGCCGCCTTCCACTACAATCAACTAGATCTCTTTCAATCACATAGAGCAGCCTAAAACAATGTAAAAAAATTAACTCAACCTATATAGATGAAAAAATGTATAGTCATTGCCCACGAATCCGAAAAACCATCTGGCGCGGTCACTGGATCGAGAGTCGAACGCCCGCAGATCCGAAAAATCCCCTAACGTGGTCACTGGAGGCGGAGTCGAACGCCCGCGGATCCAAAAAATCCCCTGACGCGGTCACTGGAAGTAGAGTCCAACGCCCGCAAATCTGGAAAACCGTATGCTTTTGCGAGAACTTGTCGCGTATTCCGAATTAAGCTTAGTCTGCACGTCGGTGAACAGGCGGTTCCACTTTAGTTCTTATAGAACTTCGTTGAGCATCATACGGTCATTTTCCAAATCAATCACTTTTAGGCGGTTGTCATGTTTAATGAAGATGCTTTTAAACTTTTTATTATGATGTTCATCTTCAAATAGAATTACTCTTTTATTCGGATTGTCAGTTTTTATAACCTGCTCGAACTGATCATTGCCAATTGTATCAAGCACGGTTGGCAATTCTGTATAGCTTGATTGATCTTCATTCACGGCTGAAGAGCCTTCGGATTTTTCCTCTTGCACTTCCGTCTCTTGCACCTCCGTGTTGTCCCGCTGGCCATTTTCCGGCTCTGCTGTTTGCGTCGCCTTACTCTCATCATTGTTAGTTGTATCCTTTGCTTGTTCATCCTTCCCGCTGCATGCTCCCAGTAAAATGGCAGCTAAACATACGATGAATAATTTCTTCAAAGTACAACACCCCACTCTCGTTAAAAAATTTTATGACCGGGTTCATTATAATTTTGCTTTTGTGACAATGCAAAAATAGGAACTTATATCGAAAGAATAAAAAATATTGGAAATTTAGTAATAGGGGTTGAAAAATTCCCTTAAAACCGTACAATATTTATTGTTATTTATTCAATGTTCGTTTTCTGTATATTAAGTGAAAGAATGGAGTGTATTATGGATATCATCAAAGATATATTGGCTGCATTAAGCGTAGTGCTTAACGGACTTCCACAGGGGCTTCTTGCGTTAACGTTCGGATTTGCTTCAGTTCCGACAGCCCTCGCATTTATCGTTGGAGCAGGAGGAAATGCAATTATGGGCTCCGTTCCGGTGATTTCCTATCAGGCGGAAACAATTACGTTGGCAGGAACAATGGGCAAGAATATGCGGGAACGGCTTTCCATGATCTTTTTCGGTGCGATGATCATGGTGCCGATTGGTTTATTCGGCCTATTGGAGAAAATCGTAAACTGGATCGGACCTGTCATCACAAGCGGAATGATGGCCGGTGTTGGTATTATGTTAACCAAAGTGGCTTGGGATATGGCTAAAAACGATAAATTAGTCGGCATTGCTTCCTTTGCCAGCGGACTTATAGTATATATGGCAACTAAGGATCTTGTTTATACGATCACGATTTCAGTTATTCTATCAAGTATCGTTTATTATTTTCTTACAAGAAACAACAAAGCTGAATTGAAAACGGCAGAAAAGGAAAAGATTGTCCGCCAAAAGCTGATCATCAATCCGATGGTTATCCGCGGTGCTTTGGCAATGGTTTGTTTGAACATAGGGGCAAATATCGCCTTTGGTAAAATTAATGGAGAAATTGCGCAAACGAATGTCAATGTCGATGTTCTGACCGTGATCAGCAGCTTGGCGGACATGGTATCGTCATTTTTTGGAGGTGCACCGGTAGAGGTCGTTATTTCAGCAACTTCCAGTGCCCCGCATCCGGTCTGGTCAGGTGTCCTGATGATGGTGATTATGGCTGCCATTTTATTTGCGGGCCTTCTTCCTAAGATTGGACGTTATGTCCCGAGTGCTTCAATTGCAGGTTTTTTATTTGTGTTGGGTGCAATTGTCACATTGCCGGGAAATGCCGCCGCTTCATTTTCTACCGGAGAACCGGCGTCGGGATTGGTCGGCGGGATGACAATGGTTGTTACGGCCATTACCGATCCGTTCCTTGGCATGCTGGCGGGATTGATTATACAATTTTTAATAGGATTATTCGGTTTTTAAGGAGAGGGTTAAATGGAGACTTACACATTGACGATAGGAGATATAAAAAGGGAGCTGCCGATTGTTGCTGTATCGGATGAGCTCAGCATTGCAAGCTTTGTCATCTTGGGAGATACAGAACTTGTGTTATACACTGCACCCATTCTTGCAAGTAAATTGCCGGAAGTGGATGTACTTGTTACGGCAGAAGCGAAGGGGATCCCGCTTGTATATGAACTGTCAAGGCAGCTTGGGATGAAGCAGTATGTGGTTGCACGAAAAAGCATTAAACCGTATATGGAGTCCCCTTTGGTCAACGAAGTGGTATCCATCACCACCCAGAAAAAACAGATATTATGTTTGGACAGTGATGATGTCAAGCAGATCAAAGGAAAAAGAGTTGCTATTATCGACGATGTAATCAGTACAGGACAATCCGTACGCGGATTGGAGGAGCTAGTCGTCCGGGCGGGCGGAATAGTTGCTGCCAAAGCTGCCATCCTTGCTGAGGGAAACGCGGCAGGAAGGGAAGATATCATCTACTTGGAGAAATTGCCGCTTTTTCGAAACAGGATTTCAAATTAATATGAGGGAAAGGCGCCATCCGGTAAAGATCAGACGGTGCCTTTTCTTTCAATCTTCCTTATAAAACCGCTCGCCGGTTTCAGGATTATAGTAAACCGTCAGTTTTTTGTTTGTCGTCGGGTCGATGGATATTTCATTCGTCCGCTCAAAACCGGCAGGGACTTCCCGGCCATGTTTCTTTTTAAAGCGTTTGTCCCAAATGAACCAGGAGATGATGATTAAAAAAATCAATATCAGTATTTGGAGCCCATAAAAGCCAATGAACCACTTCAACTAACTAGGCCTCTTCCACAACTACTGCTGTTCCATAAGCAATGATTTCACTCATATTCTGCCCGATTTCCCCTGAGTCGAATCTCATCATGGTCACTGCATTGGCTCCCATCAATCTTGCATTTTCCACCATGCGGTCAATTGCCTGTTTTCTGGCATCCTCCAGCATTTCCGTATACTGGCTGATTTCTCCGCCCAATAATCCTTTGAAAGACGCCACAATATCTTTTCCGACCCCTCTTGCTCTTACTGTGATTCCGAACACTGGCCCTTTTGTTTCTATGATTTTGTGATTGGCGATATTTTCAGTTGTTACGATCAGCATGTTTTCTCTTCCTTTCGAAAAGATATGTTATCCTTTTTTACGTACGGAGATCAGGAAAGTTTCAAAAAATTTATAAGGATTATGAGTAGCGAAGTAGGGGTATATTAACATGTATTAACAGCAGAAAAAGGGATGTCTCATGAACCATATTTTACATATCTTTAAAAAAGACCTAAAAAATATCAGTACAAATTGGGCTGCCGCCATTATTGCCGGCGGCCTTGTACTGCTTCCATCCTTATACGCATGGTTGAATATCGCGGCTATGTGGGATCCCTATTCCCATACCGATCAAATTCCGGTGGGCCTTGTCAATGAAGACAAAGGAGCCGTCGTAAGGGATAAACACATTGATGCCGGAAAGGAACTGGTGGATGAACTGAAAGGGAACAGAGACTTGGACTGGCATTTCACCGACCGCAAACAAGCGATGAAGAGCTTGCGAAACGGGGACTATTTTGCGGTTATCATTGTTCCTGAAAATTTCTCGAAACAGTTAGGGACTGTCATTTCAGATCATCCAAAAAAGGCGAAAATCGAATACTACGTCAATGAAAAAATCAACTCTATTTCCCCGAAGATTACCCAAAAGGGAGCGTCCATGATTGTTGAGCAAGTCAGCAGCAAGTTTATTGCTACTGTGAATGGAGTTATTTTTGAACTGTTCAATGAAATAGGGATTGAATTGCAGAAAGACTTGCCGGATATCAAACGTTTTGAGCAATATGTGTTCACTTTGGAAGAAGATTTGCCGGAAATTAACAAATTAATCAATGATTCGCTGAAAGATGCTTCTTCGGCAGAAGATATGATTGATAAAGCGCAGGGCATGATACCTGAAGCAAGACAATTAACGGGCAATGGCATGGAAACGATCAATAAGACATCCGCTTTTTTGTCAGATGCGCAAAACAGGCTTAAGCAAATGGCCCCAAAAATCAATGCAGATTTACAAAAAGTCCAAAAGGTCGCATCAGATGTCAATGAATTTCTTGGAAAGGTACAGGGGAAAGAGATTGATTTGAGTAAAGGCGACCAAATCAACAACCAGCTTCAATCTCAGCTAAACGAGGCAATGGGGGCACTCGATACCATTCAGGCAGTATTGGCGGAGGCCAAAAGCATGAACGGTTCCCAACAAAACGAGGACGCGGATCAAAATGAAGAGGGGAGTGGCAATCAAGGTCAGACCCAGAATAATACGGCCCAAATTGACCAGGCCATTGAAAAAACGAATCAATTAAAAAGCGATCTTCAGCAAGTACAGAGCAAAGCTTCTGAAATAAACGGACTGCTCAAGGATAAGAAGAAGGAGTTCAATGATACCCTTGCCAGCCTTCAACAGATGGCCGGAAATACTTCTGTCAAAATTGATGCATTTGCAAAGGAATATAAAGAAAATATTGAGCCGGAAGTTATGAATGAAATTTCCAAAGCCCAAAAGACGTTGTCCGGTGCAAGAAATATGCTGACTGAAATACAGGCTTCACTGCCTGAAGTGGAAAAAATATTGGACCGAACAGACAAAAACTTAAAAAAAGGAAAAGATGCCCTCGAGTATGCGCATGGGGAATTTCCTTATGTGAATGAAAAGGTTCGCGAGCTTGCGGATAAAATCAGGAAATTGCAAGGTGAAACGAATCTGAATGAAATTATACAGCTGCTTTTGAATGATCCGAATGCAGAAAGAAGCTTCTTTGAGGAACCTGTTCTGTTAAATGAAAATAAGATTTTTCCGATTAAAAACTATGGAACAGGGATGACCCCGTTTTATACCGTTTTATCGATTTGGGTCGGAGCACTCCTTTTAATATCGCTGCTGTCAACAGATTTAAGAAACCATGAAGACTTTACAGGAAAACAAATTTACTTTGGCAGGCTCTTCACTTTTTTGAGCATAGGATTTTTACAGACGTTGATTGTGGTCTGTGGAGATTTGCTCATCCTTGGAGTCCCTGTCCGGCATCCTTTTTGGATGATTCTATTTGGTCTTTTTATAAGCCTCGTATTTATGCTGATTGTGTACACGCTTGTTTCAGTATTCGGCAACATCGGGAAAGCGTTGGCGATTGTCATGCTTGTTTTGCAGATTGCCGGGTCGGGCGGAACGTATCCTGTCGTTTTGCTGCCGGAATTCTTTCAAATCATCAGTCCGTTTTTGCCTTTTACCTATGCGGTCGACCTGATGAGGGAAGCTGTCGGGGGCATAGTCTGGCAATCGGTCATGCGCGACTTATCTGTTCTGGCTCTATTCGGATTGGCTGCCCTGTTGTTCGGCACCTTCCTGAAAGAACCGGTTAACAGAAAGACGAAAGCATTTCTTGAAAAATCAAGGGAGGCCGACATTTTTCATTAAGCCGTGATGCCGATAATGGAATTTTACATGGACTCGTTGAGGGAGCTATGAATATTTCACTTCTACAATAACAATCCTAATTAAAAGTACGCATTACAAAGTTATGTACAGGAGGAAGTAGGATGCCGCAGAATATTACAGAAAAACTGATCAAGTCCCACCTTGTTTCAGGTGAAATGGTTCCAGGTAAGGAAATCGGGCTAAAAATCGACCAAACGCTGACGCAGGATGCAACCGGAACGATGGTCATGCTGGAATTGGAAGCTATGGGAGTGGAACGGGCCCAAACAGAAGCGTCGGCACAATATGTGGACCATAATATTATCCAAGTCGACAATAAGAATGCAGATGACCATCTGTTTCTACAAAGTGCTACGCGAAGATTTGGTTTATACTACAGCCGGCCTGGAAACGGAGTAAGCCATCCGGTACATATGCAGCGTTTGGCAAAGCCGGGTAAAACCCTGCTCGGGTCAGACAGCCATACTTGTGCAAACGGATGCATGGGGATGCTTGCCATGGGTGCTGGAGGCATGGACGTAGCACTCGCTATTGCCGGCGAACCCATCTATATTAAAATGCCGAAGGTTTGGGGAATCAAGCTCACAGGAGAACTGCCCGACTGGGTAAGTGCCAAGGATATTATTCTTGAGCTTCTTCGCAGATATGACGTCAAAGGCGGCGTCGGGAAAGTGATTGAATACTATGGGCCGGGGCTGAAGCACTTAAGTGCGATGGATCGCCATGTTATTGCAAACATGGGTGCTGAGCTTGGTGCAACTGGAACTGTATTTCCTTCGGATGAAGAAGTCAGGAAATTTTTAAAGGAACAAGGGCGGGAAGACGACTGGATTGAACTCACTGCGGACCGGGGGGCTTCATACGACCTTGAAGAAGAAATCAACCTTTCCGAGTTGGAACCGCTGATTGCCAAACCGTCCAGCCCCGGAAATGTTGTGCCTGTTTCCGAAGTGGCGGGCACCCCCATCTATCAATCCTATATCGGTTCATCGGCAAACCCGGGATACAGGGATTTTGCTGTGGCCGCAGAAATCGTCAAAGGAAAAACGGTAGCCGGCGGCGTTTCATTCGATATCAATCCGACATCCAGACAGATGTTGACTGACCTTGTCAAGGATGGACATATCGCAAGTCTTCTTCAGGCAGGAGCGAGGCTTCATCAGGCAGGCTGCAACGGCTGTATTGGAATGGGGCAGGCACCGGCTACAGGAAGGAACAGCTTAAGGACTACCCCCCGGAATTTTCCCGGACGCTCGGGAACACAGGAAGACAGTGTGTTTCTATGCAGTCCGGAAATAGCGGCAGCTTCGGCTTTAAAAGGGGAAATCACCGATCCCCGGACGCTTGATATGCCGTATCCAAAGATAAAAGAACCGGAAAATCCGACAGTTGATACGTCTTTGCTGGATGAACCGCTGCCGTATGAAGAAGCAAGGAATATCGAATTGTACAAAGGGCCAAATATCGCTTCCATCCCGCCTATGGATGCATTGCCTGACGAGATGGAACTGCCGATATTATTGAAAATGGGCGATAACATTTCAACCGATGAAATCTTGGCCGGGGGAGCCCGGGTGCTTCCGTATCGAAGCAATCTCCCGGAAATAAGCAAATTCGCTTTTGAGATCATTGATAAGACGTATTACGCGAGAGGCATGGAGAGTGTTGTGGAAGGAGGACACGCTATTGTTGGAGGATTTAACTACGGACAGGGATCCAGCCGGGAACATGCGGCATTGGCTCCGAGATTTCTCGGGCTCCGCGTTGCATTGGTAAAAGACTTTGCACGCATCCACTGGCAAAACCTTGTGAATTTCGGTGTTCTGCCGTTAACGTTTGTAAACGAAGAAGATTATGATCAAATAGAGCAGGGAGACATCCTTCAACTGGATGATCTTCGGAATAAAGTGCAGCAGGGCAACGAGTTTACAATTAATGTAAAAGGGAAAAATATATCTATACAAGTTTCCCATGCATTGTCTGAAAGACAGGTCGAAGTGATGCTTAAAGGCGGATTGATCAATCTGGTGAAAGAGCGTCTGAATAGGGGACAGACCCTGCTTTAACACTTTAATGCGACGGGGGTCAGGCCCCCAAGTAAAGGAGGAGACTGTAATGGATATTCGGGATAATCATTGCAAAGCCTGCCACGGAACCGGAATGCTGGCTGATGATGAAGGATGGCAGTATAAATGCAGCGTTTGCAGAGGTTCAGGATTTGTAAGCGAAGAAAATTATGAAGCGAGAATCGTGGAAGTGGATGAAAACAACCGGCTGCTGGATTAAAATAGAATCAATACGTAAGAAAAGCGCAAGGCGCCCGCCTATCGGCGACAAGCACAAGACGAATTGCGAGGAGGCAGCTTTTCAGCCACCACAGCAATTCGGCTTGTGACCTCGAGCCGATGGCGCCTGGAGCTGGACATTATGTAATCTTTGTTTGAAGAGAAAATTCGGTAAAATTTTATGCTTTTCTTTAACTAATAAAAAGGACGGGCTTTTGCCGTCCTTTTAAAAAAGTAATTGTATATTAAAATTTTTTTCAAAAGAAGCCTTTCTTTGTCCAGCTCCAGCGCCCAGCGACTAGCAAACTTCACACTCCTTTCCTCGAAAAAGCTTCGCTTTTTCTGCGTGGATGTTTATTCGAGGAAGTAGGCTCAGAGCACTACGATAAGTCAACATCGGCTCCTTCGTCGCCGTGTTTCCTTTATCTCATTGCGGAGTGCTCCAGTTTATACGTCGCTAAACGGGCGCTTTCGCTTTTCTGTTCAAGGTAAAATGTCAAAACCGTTTCTAGATAGTGTTGAAAGAATTGCCTCATGTTGCAGTTTCGTTTCACTGTATGAAATTTTCACTTCGCCATCATCTGGATCGACCAAAGCTCTTTCCACCCCATTTAACTGAAGCAGAATCTGCTCAAGCTTTTCGATTGCCTGTTTGTTGTTTGCTACATCCACATATATCGTCATGTCAACCAATCAGGACACCTCCCGTTTCCGACACTATTCACCTTTTTAAAAAATCCATACAAGTGAAGGAATGGACGGGAGCCGTTTACAGGCTTCCCGGCTTTTGCTAATTTAAATATTTTCCGTAATCAGGTATGGCGATTTTATCGAAATCCCTCGCCAGTTTTTCAAGGTTTTGGGACAGTTCTTCCCCTTGTATTGGAATGCCGTGACCTGTAACAGCCGCGGCCGGTTTTAATGCTTCAAGCTTTTTCACGGATTCCCAGGCAGCATGCCAGTCCGGCGTCAAGTACCTGGGAGGTCCGCTGATCTCTTTTTCCTGTGTAAAAACCCTGTACAAATATTCTTGTTTTACCGTTACAAAAGCATCTCCTGCAATCAATACGCCATCACTGTCCCGGAAAAAGGAAACATGTCCGCTGCTGTGGCCGGGCGTGTGAATCCAGCGAAAGCCGGGCAAATGGGGGACCGTTCCGTCCGATGGAAGCCTGTCAACCCGGTCACCCAAATTGATGGGTTCAATTGGAAAGATTGGGGACATTTTGGCCACCATCCCGCCTTCGACGGTCATGTCGGGTTCGGGATAACTTTTTTTGCCTGTCAAGTATGGCAGTTCAAGCTCATGTGCATATACAGGAACATCCCAATGTTCAACAAGCTCGATCAAAGCGCCGACATGATCGAAATGGCCGTGTGTAAGGATAATGGCATCGGGCCTGGTATCAGGACCGTATCGATTCTCGGTTAACGAAATGATCGTATCCGCTGAATGCGGCATTCCCGCATCGATCAGAACAAAACTGGAACCCGGACGGCCAATGAGGGCGATATTGACAATTTGGATTGTATGGTAATAAACATCCGGACGAATTTCATCCCCGGTCCCGCTTTTTAACGACGTAGCAGGAATGTATTTATAGTCACTTCCGTATGACATGCCTTTTTCCATTGCGAATGCCCCCTTGCAATTAAGTGTATATTGGGTACGCTGAACTACCAATAGCTTTTCCGTGATTGGCCCTTTCATCCATAGAAAATCGGCCATTCTTTTTTTCAGTACGTATATACCCGAAAGATCAATCGTTTAACATTTGGGAAGAAGTGCTTGTTTTTTTATAAAACGAATCGGTAAACCTATAGATGCTCATGTGAGCAATAAAATAAAGCGGGTGACCTGATGAGAAACAATAAAATTCAAATTTTGCCTATTATTGCTTCTGTAGGAATTGGCGCTGCTGCATACAGTATGATGACAGGACGGGGCGGACAGCTTTCAAACATGATTCCGCAAATATCGAACATGGGACAAGGAAAAAGCGGCAATCAAACCCAATCAATGGGATAAAATCGAAAGCCAAGAAACGACTTAAATGTCGTCTCTTGGCTTTTTAAAATTGCCAGGACAAATGCTGTCCGTTTTTTAGTAACCGCCCCCGTAGAAAGCTCCAACAATGATTAAGAGGATAAACAATACGACAATCAAGGCAAAGCCCATGCCGTAGCCGCCTCCTGCATAGCTCATAAAAGCACCTCCCTGTCTTTTGGCTTCACTATAGAATATGGGAAATTCCGACACAGGTTAAGACAAGTATCCCAGTATGATAAAAATATACGAATAAACCATGGATCATAGAAAATGACCATTTTCGTTCTTTGAATAGTAAAGGATGTTATCCAGCTTACGATGTGGGAAGGCTGCTTAATAGTGATTTGAACATTAAATGAATAAATCAATGAAGTTTCCTCTTTTTATCTGCATAAAATAGCGGGTAGAAAGGGGACTTTTTTATGGATAAAAGAAAGGAATTCCTCATCATTTTAGCAACAAGCATCTTGGTAGTTTTTACTTTATATATTTTTAGAGGCTTCATACCAACGGTAAACAGCGGCAAAGACACAGGACAATTTTTGGAGTGCGGACAAAATTTCGTCTGTCCGATGAAACCAGCAAAGTCAATTTGAAGGGCCGCTCCCGTATTTAGGAATTTTCCCATGCCAGTCATAATTTCGGTTGAATTGCATTCATTATTATGAAGAGCAAATAACAGGAGTTGGAATGCATGAAGCAGCGGCTTTTAAAATGTCTGCACATTGATTTCGTTGATGCACCTGTACACCGTTTTCGAAGCAATACGGACATGCTTGTCATGATTGCCTTATTGTCTGCCGTTGCTGCGATATTACAATCCATGGGCGGCTTCCTTCCGGGAATCGGATACGCCATCAGCCCCTTTTCAACTGCTGCGATTTTTTTGGCGAACTGGCTTTTTCCGAAAAGGGGCATACTGGCTTATTTATTAACAATCGTTCTATTATGGATCATTCAACCCAGCGAGTTGGTTGTATTTCCTTTCACAACAGGAATTTTGGGTGTGGTCCTTGGTTTGTCGATGCACTTTTTAAAAAATCGGCTGATAATCGTGTTTCTGTCGGGGGCCGGATTAACGATGGGCATTCAATTTGTGTTATCCGTTCTGCGATTTCCCCTTTTGGGGCCTGTAGCCGAGACCTCGTTCAGCTTTCGTGTGTTTGTTTATATATTCATTTTTTCCATTGTTTATAGTTGGATATGGCTCGAAGCCAGTCTTTTCTTCATGAAGAAATACATCCGGCGGAAAAAATAATATTCATTTACACCTTTCCGAAACTCTGCTACTGTAAAATAAACTCTTTATTCTGTAAAAAACGGGGATGACATGTATGGACACAATTATATCTCTTGAAGGCGTTTCATGGAAAAGGGACGGAAGGGAAATTCTAAGCGGAATCGATTGGGAAATGAAGAAGGGGGAGCATTGGGGCATTTTAGGGTTGAATGGCTCGGGTAAAACCTCCATCCTGAATATCATATCAGGCTACCATTTTCCATCGGAAGGAAATGTAACGGTGCTCGATTACCCATTCGGGAAATCGTATCTGCCGGATCTTCGCAAGGAGATCGGTTTTGTCAGCAGTTCTTTAAGCCGTTTTTCCCATATTATTGAATATGAATCAATTGAGGAAATCATCGTAAGCGGAAAATTCGCTTCCTTCGGGATCTATGAGGAGGTGGCAAAAGCTGACTGGGAAAAGGCGGATGGCCTGATTGAAAGATTCCGGCTGAACAAGTTGAAGGGGAAGCCGTATCATCTGCTGTCACAAGGGGAGAGAAGAAGGGTCCTGATTGCACGCTCTTTGATGAACGATCCAAAATTATTAATATTGGACGAGCCTTGTTCAGGCCTTGATATTTTATCCCGCGAGCAGGTTCTGGCATTGACGAAAGAAATTGACAGAAGCAACTGCAGCATCATTTATGTCACTCACCATATTGAGGAGCTGGTCGAGGGTATTACACATGTATTGCTGCTGAGTGAGGGGAAAATTGTGGCAGCCGGCCCGAAAGAAGAGGTGTTGAAGGATAAATTATTATCCGAAACGTTTCACCTTCCGGTCAATGTGCGCTGGGAAGAAAACAGGCCGTGGATTTCAGTGGGCCATAATGCAAATGTCAATATTTTATAGGGAAAAGCCGGCTGGATTGCCGGCCTTTTGTGAAAGTGAAAGAAAGTATAGGCTGTTATGAAAATTTTTTTCAAAAGAAGCCTTTCTTTGTCCAGCTCCAGCGCCCAGCGACTAGCAGACTTCACGCTTCTTCCTACGATAAGTCAACATCGCTCCGCTCCGCTGCGCGTGTTTCCTTTATCTCGTCAGAAGCGCTCCAGTCTGTACGTCGCTAAACGGGCGCTTGCGCTTTTCTTATGGTTATTCATATCCCAGCTTATAAATAGGCACGAGAGTTTTAAATGTATCCCTTGCCAATGAGATAAATTTGTCACCGTCTTTGACAATCGGGTCATCGGCCGCAATATGCCTTCCGATGAGAAATTCCGCTTTTTTGACATCGCGGAAGCGTTCAAGCGCTTTTTTTAAATCGATTTCGTCAAGCGTGACAGCGTCCTTTTTCATATGGTCCATGGAGATGACAAAGTCGCCGGGTACTTTCTCTTTGATTTCATCCATATGATTCAGGAATTTCTTGGCAATCTCATTCTTTTCCGGCAGCTCGTATATATAGGCGAGCCAAAGAAAGGCATGATCGTCAAAAAGCCCGACTTGAAAATGAGGATGCTTCTTGTAGCCCCGCTTATTATTTGCGATGGCGAGCCACGTATCTTTGGGCGGGTTCACCGTTCTTCTGGCATGCTTGGCAATATGTAAAAACATTTCAGTTCCGATCATTGAGCTTAAATCGGAAGTCAAAGCTTCTCCAATGATTTTAAACTTCGGCTGAATTCTATTTTGGATGGCGGCCATTCTTTCGTCCAGGCCGTCAATATGAAAAGTTTGAAAATCACTTTCTGTAAAACCGTCAAACTGCATCAAGATAACTCCTCTCTCAGTTAGATATTTTATAGTTTACCAAATTTTTCACTATGTATAATACATTTGCTTTCAAAATAAAAAATCCGGGCGTTACCCGGACTTCTACGAAGGGTTATGACCGTAATCTTGCTGATCGTTGCTGTCATGGCCCATTGAGCTTGTGTAGCTGCTCTGGTGCCTGTTTTCAAAAGGGTTGACTTCTTCCTCAAATTCCCTTTTTCTTCCTCGTAATTCCATGCCTGCAGTACGCTCTTTCGGTCTTCCGGCCTGTCTGACGGCTTCCACGCGAGACTGTCCGCCTATTCGGGGTACCGTCAGGAAAATGCGGATTTACAACGCTAAGCCCATTTTCAAGACGATTCCCCCAGTTTTAACAACGTTAAGAAAGTTTCAATGGTCTTAAAGAATCTAACGAGACCATTTTCTCCGAATTAAAATGGTATTCTCCAAGTAAATTAATATGTTCCCAACCTAGAGGTGACATATGGTGCAATAATTCTTCATTAAAACTACCTGACCGTTTTTGATATTCAACTGCCTTTGTTAGATGTAAAGTATTCCAGATACTGATGGCATTGATAATTATGTTTAAGGCACTGGCCCTTTGCAATTGATGCTGTATGGTTCGTTCCCTAAGCTCGCCTTGTTTTCCGAAGAAAATAGCTCTTGCCAGTCCATTCATGGCTTCTCCTTTATTCAATCCTTTTTGTATTTTTCTTCTTAATGATTCATCCGAAATATAATTCAAAATAAAGATCGTTTTTTCTATTCGGCCCATCTCACGTAAGGCTGTAGCCAAGCTGTTTTGTCTTGAATAAGAACCTAATTTCCCCATAATAAGGGATGCTGAAACTGTTCCTTCCCTTATAGAATGAGCTAATCGCAAAAATTCGGACCGAAAAAAGAAAAAGTGATTTTATTGGAAATCCTCCTTTGAAATTGAATATGTAAGAAATGAATAAAACCATTAGCCATCAAGGGAACCAAAACCATGTTTATAGACACTGAAAAAAGGATCTTCCAGTAAGAAGATCCTTTTTTTGCTGCTAAAAGTTTTAGTTTTTAAAAATATTCGAATCTTTTCCTCAACGACTATAAACGCTTTCACATGTTCCAGGCGCTGGTTCATAAAAACAATGTTGTTTAAATTGACCACTAAAAGGTTGGCCATACCATGTTGGAGGACACGGACCATATGGATTAAAGTACCAAAGAGCATATTTCGCTGGGTAATCTCTCCAATATTCCAAATTCTTTCTTGCTAATCTTCTTTCAGATTCTCTTGCTCGTTGATAAAACATATTGCCTTTTTGCACAGCTTCAAAGGAGTAATTTCCCCCTTGTACTTGAAAAATAACATCTTTAATGGTCCTTACATCCTTGAAATCCGCACAATCAGCTACAGCACGGTTTACAATCACGTTTCCAACATATAGCATCCCCTGTACTCCTTCACCTTCAGCCTCTGCTCTCATCATCCTTGCCATTAAATCAACGTCTGCATCTCGGTAAGCGACTCTTGCCATTTTTCCACCTCCAAAAATACAGTATGAAAAAAAGCAACATTCATGTCTCTTTTTTACAATTTGTTAGGATAAGAGCACATCAATTTTCTTGGTGAATATAAACTTTAGTCTTCATCAATCAGGCGCTTTAATGAAGTAACTAAAGCCTAATTTTTCACTTATAACACCGAGAAATTAGACTTTTTATATTTTGATTTCCTT